>CALMPQ010000373.1 GCA_937872005.1 uncultured Propioniciclava sp. | reverse complement strand
TGGTCTGGTGAGGTCGGCATAATCACAGGTTCTGGAGGAACGCGAGGAGTGCGTCGTCGGGTGGATGGTAACGGCTGTTGACGACGCCGGTGGGAGTGGTGCGGGCAAGGGCGTCCTCCTTGGTGGCCAGGTCGGCGTGCAGGTAGATCTGGGTGGTTTCGATGCTTTCGTGGCCGAGCCAGAGGGCGATGACGGTGCTGTCGATACCGGCGGCGAGCAGCCGCATGGCGGCCGTGTGGCGCAAGACGTGTGGAGTGATCGTCTTGCTGGCCAGGTTCGGACAGGTGGTGGCTGCGGTCTTGGCGTGCAGGGTGAGGCGGGCTGCGACGGCGTCGCGGCTCATCCGGGTGCCGGTGCGGTTGACGAAGACGTGTCCCTGGCTGGACGTGGGGATGGGCAGGTCGCGTAGGACCGCCACCGTCTGTTGATCGAGCGGGGTGACCCGGTCCTTGCGGCCCTTGCCGTGCGCCAGAACGTGAGCGCCGGTCCCGAGGTGCACGTCGGGCCAGCGCAGGCCGGTCAGTTCGCCGACCCGCAGGCCGGTGGTGACCGCGACCTGTATGAGCGCGTGGTCGCGACGTCCGGCCGGCGTGTTCGGGTCGGGGGCGCGTAGGAGCGCGGTGACTTCGGGTTCGGTCAGGTAGGTGATGTCGGTGCGTCGTTGGCGCCGTTTGGCGGGGATGGCCATGACCCGGTTGATCGTTCCGGCGTGCTCGGGATGCTCGACGGCGGCGTAGGCGAACAGGGAGTGGACCGCGGCCAGGCGGGCGTTGCGGGTGGCGATGCTGTTGCCGCGCTCGACTTCCAAATGGGTCAGGAAGCCGCCGATCAACGTGGCGTCGAGTTGGGCCAGATCGAGCGCGTGGGCGGGCGTGCCGGTGGTGTCGGCGGCGTAGCGCAGCAGCAGTCGCCACGTGTCGCGATAGGCGGCGATGGTGTGCGTGCTGGCGCCGAGTTGGCCGGACAGGCGGGTGGTGAAGAACGCTTCCAAGGTGGGGGCAAGTCGTGTCATGGCGATTCCGTTCGGTGGCGGGCGAGCCGATCGGCGGCGGCAGCGAGCAGTTCGCTGGTGCCGGTGAGGTACCAGTAGGTGTCGCGGGGTTCGGTGTGGCCGAGCCAGGTCGAAAGGATCGGCAGGATGGCCGCGGGATCGGCCCCGGTGAGGTACGCGTCGAGCATGCTGTTGACGGCGAAGGTGTGGCGCAGGTCGTGCAGGCGGGGTCGGCAGGCGGTGCTCGCTGGTCCCAGCCCTGCGGCCTTGACGACCGCGCGGAAGGTCGGGTGCACGGTGGAGGGTGGCAGGCGCCGCCCGGTACTGGAGATCAGCAGGGCCGGGCAGGCGGATGCTGGCAGCAGCCGATCGCGTGTGTTCAGGTAGGCGGTGAGTCCGTCCACCACGCTGGGGTGCAGGGGCAGCAGGCGGGTCTTGCCGTACTTGCCGATGACCCGCAGGGTACCCGTGGACTGGTCCAGGCTGACTACGTCCAGCGCGATGGCTTCCCCGGTGCGGATCCCGGTGGCGGCCATCAGCGCGATCAGGGTGGTGATCGTGGCTGCTCGGATTGGTGGGTGCAGGTTTTGGCCCGCGGCCAGCAGCAGTTGGATCTGGTCGGGGCTGTAGATGTAGGGCGCAGCACGAGACGGTCGAGCAGGTAGGAGCCGGGCTGGGGGCACCTGCACTGTGGGGTCGCTGGCGGCAGCCCACCGGGCGAAGCATCGGATAGCCGAAAGCCGCAACGCCTGCCATCGTGGGGATGCCCCTTCCGGGGCGGTCGCGAATCCAAGCGCGTGCTCGATGGTGATGGTGTCCGCGTCATGCTCGGCCAGGTAGGCCACGAACTGACGCAGCACCACCTCGGTGTACTCCAACTTGTAGCCCAGCGCGCGGCGCACCAGCAGGTAGTCACCCACCAGTTCGATCAGGGGCCCGGTCACGATAGGTTCCCGGTCAGGGGCCAGGGTCGGGCCAGCGTGCCCAAGCGGGACAGGTCGGTCTTGGCGTACACCGCCGTGGTGGCGGGACTGGCATGACGAAGCAGGTGGGCGACCTGCTCCAGGGTGGCTCCCGCGTTGAGGGTCACCGAGGCGGTGGTGTGCCGCAGCCGATGCGCGTGGATCGCCCCCAGACCGGCACGGCGTGCGGCGCGGGCCACGATGCAGCTGACACTGGTCCGGTCCAGCGCGGTGAACGGTGCCACCGCAGTGAGGAACACCACTCGAGCGGCAGCCGCGGGGCGGCCTTGGCGAAGGTAGGCGACCAGCACCTGCCCGACATCGTTCGGCAGCGGCAGCAGGTCAACCCGGTTTCCCTTGCCACGGACCCGGACGGTCCCATCAACCCAATCGATGTCTTCCAGGCGCAACGCGGCCACTTCGCCGCAGCGCAGGCCCAGACGCAGCAGGCAGGCGATGACGGCCAAGTCCCGCCGCCCGACCGACCCGGACGGATCACACGCGCCGATCAATGCCTGGACCTGAGTGGCTGTCAACGGCTCCGGCAGCCCGGAGTGCCTGCGGTAGGCGAAGGCCGGCACCACCACGGCGAGGTCCACTGCAACGATGCCCTCGGCGTACAGGAACCGCAGAAATGACCGCAGCGACGAGGCCGTCATCTGTGCGGTCTTGCGTCCCAACCTGGGCAAGTGCCTGACGAGGAACCCACTGACCAGCACCGCATCAACGCCTGTGAACGACAGACCCGAGTCATCGGCAGGGATCGCTCGCACGAAGGGACGCACCCACCGCAGGTAGGAATCAGCGACCGGGACCGTGACCGAACGCTCGACCAGCAGGTAGTGCTTGAACCGCGCCAAGAGTTCCTCGGCAGCACCGTTCGGCAGGGCCTCTTCGGGCGCAGGCATCATCCCGATTCGACGCAAGTACCCCAACGTGGGACCCATGGCCTGCATCGAATACAGGTGGCTGTACTCACGGCGACGCTCCACCAAGAACTCGGCCTGCACCGGCCCCGTCAGCGCGGACGTGCCCAGACCACGCGTCTGCAGCCACCTAGACAGATGTGCCGCCAGCCGCAGATGGTACTCAACCGTCGCCGGCGAGTAGCCCAGTGCGGCCAGCTCAGCAGCAAGCCCAGCAGCCAACGGTGCCAGCGGCCCCGAGAAGCGGACCCCCAAGGGGCCCGAGATGCTGTCCATGAGAACGCTCCCTTCGTCACATACGAAGGCAACAGCTTCCCCCCACCGCACCGGATTATGCCGACCTCACCAGACAGG
>CALMPQ010000372.1 GCA_937872005.1 uncultured Propioniciclava sp. | reverse complement strand
ATGATGCCCAACACCCCACCCAATGCGCCCGAGCCGGGAACGGTGCCGAAGTACGTGCTGCCGCCACTCGTGGCCCAGGCCTGGGGGCGATCCTGGGCTCGGCCGGAGAGGTCGAGGAGTTGAACGGGGTTGCTCCCGTCCACCCACGGCTGCGCCGTGTCGTACCGGAAGATCTTCGCGCGCGTGTACGTGCCGAGGAGCTGGTACTGCCCCTGTGTGGCCATCCCTTCGATCTCACCGATCACCCCGCGAGCCGTGCGGTCCTCGGGGTAGTGCTGCACATCACCGGTGGCGGGGTCGACCACGGCGAGGCTGGCCCCGCCGTACCCCCCGGCGAAGACGGTGCCGTTGGGCCCGGCGGCCAACGATTTCATGCGCAGGCTGACGGGGTTGAAGGTGAACGAGTACGTCTGCTCCTGGAAGGTCTCCAGGTTGAGGGCGGTGAGCCCCGATTCGGGGCTGTGCGCGATGAACCACTCGCCTTCGACGCCCGCGAGCGTGCCCCGATGGATGAGGCGGGTCCGTCCCGGAGGCATGTCGGTGCGCACGAGGGGGCGCGCGGTGCCGGTCTGGTCAACCGCGACAAGGCGCTTGCCTGTCAGGTAGAAGAAGCGGCCGCGGGAGTCCATCCCCGTCGGAGCCTGGCCGGGGATGTTCGCCCAGGCGTCCCAGCTCGACGCCTCCAGGTCATGGAGGTAGCGCTGCCCGACGTGGGGTTCGCCCGTGATCGTCGTGCCGGTCGGGAGGTTGGTGGCGAGAAACCGTCCGTTCACCCGCAACTCCGTGATGATGCCGGACGCCAGCTGTACCGGCGGCGGGATCTCCAGCTTCCGTGACGGGTCGGCGACGTCGAAGCGGATGATGGTGGGCCGATCGGAACTCACGGCTGCATAGACGTGGTCACGAGTCACCGCCAGGGCTCGCACATACGAGCGGCCGGGGGCGACCTGGCCGTGGTTGACGGTCGTGGACGCCCCGGAAACATAGCTGAAGACCTCGCCGCCCGGATAGGTCCCGCCCCAGATGACACCATCAGGGCCAACCTCCAGGTCGTAGACGGCCGTGGCGGTGGGCGTCACCCGCCCGAGGGGTTCCAGCCGGGTCGCCCCCGGTCGCCACCGGAAGAGGTAGCCGCCCTGGGTCCCCGCGTACACCTCCCCGTTGGCGCCGGTGACGAGGGCTCCGCTCTGGCTGTTGTTCCGGTTGTCGAAGGGCAGGTCGACCTCCACAGCACCGGTCTCCACGTCCACCACCTGGAAGCGGGCGGGGTACCCCGACACGATGGTGGCGAGCTTGGCGCGCCCGTCGACGGTCAGCATGTCGGACGCCTTGCTGTTGCTGAAGGCGTCCAACGGCTCCCCGAGGCTGCTGACCTCGAGGCTCTGCGCTGACCCCGAGCTGCTGGGTGCCGCCTCGACCGAGTCCAGGGCGATCCTCGCGGCGTCCGCGTCGGACGTCGCGAAGGTCATCTGGAGGGACTGGGCGTCCGGCGGAGCGACGACCGAGCGCCCCACCCGCTGCCACTCCCCCGAGCGCAGTCCCGTGAGGGCCACCGGCTGGCTGCCGACCTGCTGCCCGCGGGCGTCCAGCCACGCAACCGTGAGGGAGCCGCGACCTGCTTGCGGCTTGATCCAGAACGCGATGTCCGTTCCCACGCTCGGGAAAACGGGCACGGGTGCGCTCTGGAGAGTAGCTGTCGCGGCGGGGCCGGGGTCCTGGAGGAGGACGGCCGTCGTGTCGGGACGGCTGGTGTCGGTGACCACCGTGACCGTGCCCGCCCCCGTGACGCGCGCATCCCAGCCCGCGATGGTGCTCCCCTGCCCCAGATTGAACTCCCCGTTCGGCACCCAGGCCTCGAGGTGGGACAGGGAGTCCCAGGTGCCCCGCGACACGCCTTCCGCGTCAGACGACACGCCGTAGTCGGCAGCGACCGCGCCATCCGGTGCGGTTGCCCCGAGCGAGACGCGCGTCCACTGGACGCCCGAGGACGCATCCGCCTTGACATCATGCAGCCGAAGCCCCGCTGCATCGTAGAAACTCAAGGTGAGGCGCTGGGATCCCTCCGTCACCCGGGCGAAGCCCTGCACGGCGTACCCCCGCTGGGCCACGACAGAAAAGCGCGGTCGCGTGACGGCTGCGGCTACTTCGGACGAGCGGTCCCTGATCTCCCAGGACCCCGAACCGGAGGACGCCCCCGTGGGTCCGCCGGAGACCGACGTCGGCGGCGACGCGTCCACCTGCCAACCCCCGACGACCTCACTGCCAGGGGCTCGCCCCACCACGACCTCGGGTGGCGCGACGGGTCGGGCGAGAGGAGCGTCGGCGTCCAGATGAGAGCGCCGACCACCAGTGCGGCCACGATGGCCAACACCTCCGTGAGCGCGATTAGGCCCCTGCGTCACGGGCGCCGAACCACTCGTCGGGCCAGGCGGACTCAGCCCTGATCCACCGGTGTCGTGGCGGGTGTGGGCGTGGCATGGGGCGAGGTGAC
>CALMPQ010000371.1 GCA_937872005.1 uncultured Propioniciclava sp. | reverse complement strand
GGCCAACTCGGTGAAGAACCGACTCGACACCGGGATCAGGCGCTGCCGGCCGCCCTTGCCCTCGGCGATGAACAACCGCCGCTCCGCAGCCCGGACATCACCCAAGCGCAATCCGAGGACCTCGCAACGGCGAAGACCACCCAACACCATCGCCGCCACCATCGCCCGGTCCCGATGGGTCCGCAGGGCGACGGTCAACGCGTCCACCTCGGCCGGGGAAAGGACCCGCGGCAACTGCCGCACCCGCCGCACCAACGGCACCCCCTGCCGGTGGACGGTTGCGTTCCCGGCGGGTCGGCAGACCGCGAGGCACCGGGTTCGCCACCACGTCGCCCCTGACCTGGCAGAACGCGAAGAACCCCGACACACTCGACAGGCGACGCGCCACCGTCGTAGCCGCCACCCCCGAACGTGAATCATCCACGCTGCTCACCGTGGCCGCCGTCACCTGACCCGACCGCTGCGCAGTGATGAAGCCCAGCACATCGGCCGAGGTGACCTCCCGCCGGCGGCTTGCCCACCACCGAGAAGAACACCTTCAGGTCATACGCAGCGGCCATCACCGAGTTCGGACGAGCCCGGCCCGCCAAGAACTCCAAGTAGTCCGCGACCAACGGCTCATCACACGTGACAATCGGCCTGCCCGACGAGCCCTGCGGGCGACTCACTCCGACAACGATCGACACCCCGAAACCCCCATCCCAACCGACAGGCACACCCTCAGGGCCATCGAAGCCAACAGGAACAGACAGGGCAAGATCACGTGCATAACAGGCATGACAGCGAGACCGAGACGTGACCGCTCGAGCCGGGAACCTTGTGGGGATCTCACAACCTCGCGTCCTCATGCGGAATCGTTCCCTTGCGGGCCACCTTGGGATGGTTGTCGCCTTCGCGACACGCCGATTCGGAATCCGATCCGTAACACGAACGGCCCGCCGACGCCAGGACTTTCGGTTCCGGGTTTGGTGCCGATGTGGACCCTCCACAAGCGCAGGCTGGCGGGTGGGCACCTTGTCGTTACGGCTCCATGCGGCAAGACCAGATGTAAAGATGAGCTTGACAACCCCGCTCAGCGTCAAGGTAGTCTTGACGTGTGGAGATCCGCGGCTCGGCGCGCAAGCACGGGATCACGGACGCCGACATCGACCACGCGTGGCGCAATGCCATCCGTCTCGTCGAGTACGAGTACGCCGGGCAGGAGCGTCTCCTCGTGATCGGCGCCGACCGACAAGGTCGGCTGCTGGAGCTGGTAGCAGTCCCTGCTGAACAACCGACCCGGATCATCCATGCAGATCTCCTGCGACCGAAGTTCTACGACTACTTGAAGTGAGGTGAACACGATGACGATCAAGACGCGCAACAACGCCAACGGGCTGGACCAGGTCGACCCGACGACCCATCCGGCACGTGACGCCGCCCACTTCCGACGGATCATCGCCGCCCGCAAGGCCATAGCCGATGCCGAGCAGGAACTCCGGGATGCCGTGAAGGCCGCCCGGGATGCCGGCGACTCCTGGACGGTCATCGGCGCCGCTCTCGACACCACCCGCCAAGCCGCCTTCCAGCGATTCGGCCGCGACTGACAGCGCTGCCAGCGGCAGGCAGGGCGTTCTGTCGGCCAGGAATGAGGGCCGGCACGAAGTCATGACGCACCCAAGAGTGCCAACCCGGGCAGGGTGCGCGGCATTACAACCGTCTCCAGGAGCCCGTCCTGCGCGCGAATCTACGAGCGCATGTTCCGGGCGGCCGCCTCAGGGGTTGACGGTGGCTCCGGCGAGCAGGATCGCCCAGTACACCGTCGTGACATCCCCGGCACCACCGAACAGGAGGAACCCGTCCAACTCACCGCATGAAACGAAGAATCGCTCGTACACCACCGCGCTGGACTTGACCGGCTCAGGCGAGGGTTCCCCGGGGATGGCTTGGCGTTCGATGATGCCGAACCAGACCTCGACCAGGTTCAGCCCAGAGCCTGGGGTCGGGGTGAAGCGACCGTGGATGCGGCGTCCCCCACCTGCGCCCAAGAGCCCCCAGCACCGCCAGACCACCCTATCCTATCAGGCCCGTCAGCAGCGCGCGCATCGAGCCCTCCAGGTGGCGGACCGTGCCCGGGTCGCTAGGGTGGCATCATGCACGCCGCCACCCTCAGAGCGACGGCCATTGTGCTGGCCGCAGGCGCGCTGGTCGTGACCGCGCTCGAGGCGACCCTCTTGTCCAGGTATGGAGCCACGTGGATTACGCTCGGCAACCTCGGCGTGCACGTCGCGGTGACGGGGGCTCTGGCTGTTCGCCATGACCTGCCGCGGGTGAGCACAGCGGTCACGGTGATCGCGCTGGGCTACCTCGACGTGCTCGCGTGGCAGTCCCCCGTCAACCTGGGTGTCTCTCCCGTGCTCCTCGCCCTGCCACTGGCCGTCCACCTCACGGCGCGGAGAGAACCCTTCGGGTGGGCGTCGATGGGTCTCGTGGCCGCGATCGCGGTGGGCTACTTCAGCCCCATGCGGCTCCTGCCGAGCCGGACGGACCAGAACGTCTGGACCCTCCTCTTCCTCGTCACGATCCTCGGCGCCTTCGTGCTCGGCGCGGCTCGTCGCCACAGCGACATCGTCTACGAGGGGAAGTTGAGTCGGGAGCGGGAGCGGCTCGACGCCCAGACTGTCGCTCGGATCGACCGAGCCCGAACCGGCGAACGTGAGCGCATCGCACGCGAGGTGCACGACATCGTCGCGCACAACCTCGCGGTCATCCAGGTGCAGGCGAGCACGTCCATCGCCGTCGGCTCTGAGGAGCAACTCGGGGAGTCGATGCTGACCATCAAGCGGACGAGCAGCGAGGCGCTGACCGAGATCCGCACACTGGTGCGTCTCCTCCGGGACCAGGAGACCGGGGCAGTCGCGGGCGACCTCTCGCAGGTGCGCACCTTCGTCCAGGCGGCCCGAGCTGCAGGCATCCGGGTGGACGCCGACCTCCCTGACGACGACACGCTGGCCGAGTGGCAGGCCCGCTGGCCCAACCTGGTCCGGGCGACCCTGCTGCGGGTCACCCAGGAGGCCGTCACCAACGTCATCAAGCACGGCGGTCCCGACGCGCAGGCCGTCGTGTCCATCCGGCAGGAGGACGACCCGGACCGCGTGGTGGCCGAGGTCGACAACGACCGCTACCGGGAGTCGGACTCCCCGGGCTTCGGGCTCCTGGGGGTGCGCGAACGCGTCGAGCTGCTGGGAGGCACCTTGGACTACGGCCCCCGCGGCTCGGGTTTCCACTTCGCCTGCACGATTCCGATCGGAGGGGTCGCCCCATGATCCGCGTCGCCGTGGTCGACGACCAGCCGCTGATGGTGTCGGCCTTCGCCGCCCTGATCCGGGCCCAACCCGACATGCTCGTGGTCGGCACGGGCGCTAACGGACAGGAAGCGCTGCGCCTTTGCGAGCACACCGCCGTCGACGTCCTCGTCATGGACGTGCGCATGCCGGTCATGGACGGCATCGAGGCGACCCGACTGCTGGTCGAACGCGTCGGCACGCCCAACATCCTCATCCTCACCACCTTCAACACCGACCAACTCGTTTTGGACGCGGTCGCTGCCGGCGCGCGTGGCTTCCTGCTGAAGGACGCGGAACCCGACATCGTCCTGTCGGGCATCCGCGCCATCCACCGCGGCGAGGCGGTTGTGTCCCCCCAGGCCGCCCCAGCCCTCCTCGATGCGCTGCGGCACGAACGTACGAACGCGAGGGGAACCGCCATCGACGCGCTCACGAACCGCGAGATCGAAGTCCTGCGCCTGGTCGGCCAAGGGCTGACCAACGCCGAGATCGCGGCCCACCTGGTCATCGCCCAGACCACGGTCAAGACGCACGTCGGCAGCCTGCTGGCCAAGCTGGGCGCGCGGGACCGCGTGGCGCTCGCCATCCTCGCGCACACGGTCGGGCTGGGCGGTGATCCCCTGTCGCCTCGGTGATCTCCTTCTCCAGGCGGAGTCGCGACGGCAAGGCGGCGTCGGAAACCCTTCCCAAGCACGATGCCCGGCCTCGTCGCGGCGCACGAGCATGGGGTCATGACCAACCTCCCGATGCTGGGATGCACCGATGTCGCCAAGTCGTTCCACGGCCGGACCGTCCTTCGCCATATGACCCTGTCGGTCCAGCCCGGACGCGTCTATGCCCTCTTGGGCCGCAACGGCGCGGGCAAGTCGACCACCCTGAGGATCCTGCTGGGTCTGCTGGAACCGGACGCCGGCGAGGTGTACCTGCTGGGCAGGCCCTTCGAGCGGGCAGCGCTGGGCGACGTCGGGGCGACCATCGACGGGCCGGCGCTCTACGGACACCTGTCCGCGACGGAGAATCTCCGCGTCCACGCCCTGCTGACCGGCACGAGCGGGGAGCGCGTGGCCGCCGTGCTGCGCCAGGTGGGCCTTGACGGGCTGCCCCACCAGCGCGTCAGCACCTTCTCCACCGGCATGAAGGGACGCCTCGCGCTGGCGATCGCCCTGCTCACGGACCCCCCCGTCGTCATCCTCGACGAACCGCAGAACGGCCTCGATCCCGACGGGATCATCCAGCTTCGGACGATGATCCGATCCCTCGCCGCCGAAGGTCGCACCGTGCTCGTCAGCTCCCACCAGCTGGCCGAGGTCACCCAGTTCGCCGACGACGTCGGCATCCTGGCCAACGGTGCCCTCGTGTTCGAGGCGACCACGGGCTCACTCACGGACAACCTGGAGGCGGTCTACCTCGACGCGGTCCAGCGGGGTGTGGCATGACCCTGCATGTGATCACCTATCGTCCGTCGCTGGCCTCGGAGTTGGCTCGTTCGAAGCACAGCACAGCAGCCCGCCTGCCGTGGGCGGCGCTGGTCCTCTGCGTACTGCTGGGGCTCAGTTGGCTCGCCATCGGCAGCGGGCCGCAACAAGGCTGGGGACGGATGCTCGCGTGGCTGTCCCTCTACACCACCGTGCTGCAGGGCCCGACGGCAGCGCTCCTCGTCTCCACCACCCTGGTGCGGGAGGCTGCGGCTCGCGGAGGCGGAACGCTCTGGCGTCCGGTGGACCGCAGGACGACGATGGCGGCGCGCGCCACGGTGGCGGCCATCCAGTTGCTGGCCACCACGATGGCGTTGACGCTCCCGTGGCTGGTCTTCGGCGCCGCCAAGGGCATCGTCACCCCCGCGGACGCGGGACGGCTCGCGGCGCTCACCGCCGTCATGTGGCTCACCGCGTGGGCCCCGGCCAGCCTGGCCTTCATCACGACACGACTGCTCGGCCGCTACGCCGCCGTCGGGGTCGCCCTCGTGATCCAAGTCGCTGGCACGCTCACGGCGGAGACCCCCGCGGGAGCGTGGTTGCCGTGGTCCTGGCCCGTGCAGGCCACCATGCCCCTCCTGGGCATTCATGCGAACGGCGTCGCCCTGGAAGCCGACTCGCCGGTCTGGTCGTGGAACCCGATCGTGCCGACGGTCGCCGCCACGCTGGTGGCCGCCGCCTTCCTGCTCGTCGAGATCTTGGCTGCGCCGTTGCTGGACCGGCCCAGCCCGTCCCGCAGGCTGAAGGACGTTGAGGCGAGGCCTGTGACGCCTCTCGGCTTCCCGCGTTCTGCGGCTGGCACGACGCGAGCCGGACGCATAGCCTCCCCTCTGCGAGCGGTGGCTGTCTCCTTGCGGCACACCTGGCTCGGTGGAACGACCGTGACGGCCTTGATCCTCACCGTCGCCGTGGCGATCACGTGGGGCGGCCGGCACTCGGCCACATTCGGGACGTGGGTGACCCTCCCCGTCCTCTCCACGCTGCTCGGCGGCTTGGTCTGGTCTGCACAGCGGGAGGCTTGGCGCATCACGTCGCTGCGTGTCTCGCGGCCCGGGTTCGTCCTCGGCAGCCTCGTCGCCGGCGCGGCCCTCCTGACGCCCGTGGCCCTCGTGACGGCCGGCGCCGCCCTGCCCGTCCTGGGCGTCGGTGCGGGCCGCTACGGACTGCTGCTGTGGCTCGTGGCCATGATGTGGTACGCCGTCAACCTGTGGTTGACGACCCGGTTCGGGGTCCCGACGGCACTGGGCGCCTCGCTCGTGGTGTACACGTTCAGCCTGGTTCTGGGCGGCAGTGCGTTGGCGAGCACGGGCTGGTGGTGGCTGGGTCTCCTCGGCTGGCCGGAGTCGGCCGTGGGCGGGCGCGGCGTCGTCGCTGCCGGTCTCACGCTTGCCGTGGGAGGCGTTGCCACCCTCTTGTGGCTGGCTGCCCTGAAGCGTGCCGCACGAACCACGTCCACGGACCGATGAACCTGGGAGTCCGCGACTCCTGGCTCGCCCTCCCCGCCTCACCCACTCCCACCGTCGAGGTCCCCATGAACGACACCACCCCTAATCCCACGATCGTCGTCATCATCCAGGTCGCCTGCGATCCCGCCTCCTCCGGCTACTCCCAGTTGACGCAGGCCGTCCACGCCGCGGTGCGCGCATCCTTGGACGCCCAGGCCGCGTTGCCGGCAACTCCGGTGGCCCTGGCCGACCGGACCGTCACGCACACGCGCCACGTCGGCAGGACTCCTCAGCCACGCGCCCTCGGACCGACTCCGCCCCGTCCCGAGCCCTGCTGCCACGATCCGCGCTGCGACCGCAACCTGCTCTGCCTGCTGCTCTCCCCCGACTCCATCCGCATGATCGCGCGCCGCTTTTTCTGGTCCGAGAGG
>CALMPQ010000370.1 GCA_937872005.1 uncultured Propioniciclava sp. | reverse complement strand
ACGCGTTCCGCCGGATGTGCCGCGACGAGTACCTCAACTTCCTGCGCATCCGCGAGTGGCAGGACCTCGTCAGCCAGCTCCGCGAGATCATCGGCGAGCTCGACCTCGACACCACAGCCTCCAACGCCGACGCCGACACCCGCCGGGCCCGCGCCCGCCAGCCGCGGCAGGCCACGGGGCACGTCCCGAACTGGAACGACGTCCACACCTCCATCCTCGCCGGCCTGCTCTCGCACGTTGGCCTGCGCGACGAGCGCTCCACCCAACCCAAGCCGCAGCAACGGCGGGCGCGGCGACCGATGGCTGAGTACCTGGGGGCGCGCGGGGCGAGGTTCGCGATCCAACCGGGCAGCGCCGCGGCCAAGGCCGAACCGCCACTGGTCATGGCGGTCGAACTCGTCGAGACCAGCCGCCTGTGGGCGCGCACCGTCGCCCCGATCACGGCCGAGCAGGTCGAGGCGGTGGGGGAGCACCTCATCACGCGGCAGTACTCCGAGCCGCGCTGGTCGGTGAAGGGCGGCCAGTGCGTCGCCAACGAGCGTGTGCTGCTGCTCGGCGTGCCGATCATCGCCGGGCGCACCGTCAGCTACGGGCGCATCGACCCGGTGGTGGCGCGCGAGGTGTTCATCCAGTCCGCGCTGGTCGAGGGCCAGTGGCAGACCCGGCACCACTTCTTCAAGCGCAACGAGCGCACCCGCGCCGACGCCGAGGACCTCTCCGAGCGCACCCGGCGCCGCGACATCCTCGTCGACGACCGGGCGATCTTCGGCTTCTACGACGAGAAGATCCCGAATGACATCGTGTCGGTCGCCCACTTCGACCGCTGGTGGCGCACCAAGCGCCAGCAGGACGAGACGTACCTCGACCTCGTGCTGGCCGACCTCGTCGACGCCGAACAGGTCGATGCGAACGCGTTCCCCGAGGTCTGGACCGTCGGCCCCGCCGACCTGCCGGTCAGCTACCTGTTCGAGCCCGGCGCGCACCGTGACGGCGTCAGCGTCGACATCGACGTCACCGTGCTCAACCAGGTCGACCCCGCCCCCTTCACCTGGCAGGTGCCCGGCCTGCGCGACGAGCTCGCCACCGAACTGATCCGGTCGCTGCCCAAGGCGGTGCGCACCCGGTTCGTCCCCGCCCCCGACTGGGGACGCCGCGCCCTCACCTGGCTCGACGACCACCCCGAGCAGGCCGCGAAGACGTTCCCGGACGCCCTCGCCGCTGCCCTCACCGCCCTGTCGGGCGACCCGGTCGACCCCAGCCTGTTCAGCACGGCGACCCTGCCCGACCACCTGCGCGTCCGCTACGTGATCACCGACGGGCGCCGTGAACTCGACGCCGGCGAGGACCTCGAGTCGCTGCGCAAGCAGTTCGCCCCGCGGCTGAACAAGCGGCTGAACGCGGCGGCGTCCGGCATCGCCCATGCGGGCGCGAAGACGTGGGCATTCGGCACGATCCCGGCCACCACCGAGGTCGACCGCGACCCGACACCCCTCGTCGGGTACCCGGCGCTGGTCGACCAGGGCGACACGGTGGGCGTCCGGGTCGCCAACACGGCGGCCAAGGCGTCCCGTTGGCAGGCGCTCGGGCTGCGGCGGCTCGTCACCCTCGTGGCGCCCGACCCGACGCGCAGCGTGTTCGCGCACCTGTCGAACGCCGAGAAGATCGCGCTGTCGGCCGGGCCGTACGCCAACCTCAACGCCCTGCTCGCCGACGTGCGGCTCAAGGCGACCGGCGACCTCATGTCCACCCACCGCATCGACCCCGACACCGTGCGCGACGAGGCTGCCTTCAAGCGTGTCGTCGACACCATCCGGCCCGACGCGGCCGAGCGCATGCAGGCGATCACACGCTCCGCAGCCAAGACCCTGGGTCGCTGGGCCGAGGTGCGCGCCGAGCTGGGGCGACGTCCGGCTTCGGAGACCAAGGCCGACATCGAGGCCCAACTCGACAACCTCGTCTTCGACGGCTTCATCGCCGCCACGCCCGAGCCGCACTTCACCCGACTGGAGCGCTACCTGCACGCGGTCGACGTGCGCCTGGCGGGGGCCACCGCCAACCCGGCGCGCGAGCTGCAGAACCTCGACGTCATCGCCGAGCTCGAGGACGCCTACGCCGCCGCCATCGCGAAGTTCGACGTGGGGGAGTTGTCGCCGGCCGCGGTCGAGGTCGGCTGGCTGCTGGAGGAGATGCGGGTCAGCTTGTTCGCGCAATCACTGGGCACGAGCCAGCCCGTCTCGGCCAAGCGTGTCCGGTCAGCCATCGCGGCGCTGTAGTCACCGATCGTTCACATCGAGACGTGACACCGATCGGTGACATTTGCTAATGTTACTGATCGGTGACAGGAGGTGCACTATGCCCCACGATGCAGCAACGCCCATCGAACTCGGCCGCGCCATCCAACGCGCCCGCGAGGACGCGGGCCTCACGCAGGCGGAGCTGGCCCAGAGCGCAAACGTCTCCCGGCGCTGGCTCATCGAGGTGGAGCGCGGTCACGACAACGCCCAGGTCGGGAAGGTGATGGCACTCCTGCACCACCTCGGACTCACGCTGCAGGTGGTACCCCATGACCTCCCCAGCGGGCACAGCGAACTCGATGACATCGTCGAGGCCACCCTCCGATGAAGGATCTCGCGGTCTTCCTGTCCGGCCAACGGGTCGGCACGATCTCCCAGGGCTCGGGTCTCCGGTTCCGGTACGACGAGGCCTACCTCACCCAGGACGACCCCACCCCGCTGTCCCTCTCCATGCCCGTGAGCGCCCTCGACCACCGCAACCGGGTGGTCCTGGCGTGGGTCAACGGACTCCTCCCCGCCGACCGCGAGGTACGGGCCCGCATCGCCGAGCGCGGGGGAGTTCGGGCGACCAATCCTGCGGCGCTCCTGACGGTCATCGGCCTCGACTGCCCCGGGGCCGTCCAGGTGTGCCCGGTCGACCGCGTGGAGGAGGTCCACCGGCCAGCGGACCTCGTGCCGGTCGACGATGCCTGGATCGGCGCGCGGCTGGCCGTGCTGCGTCGTGACGAAGCCGCCTGGCAGATCGCCGATGAGCGCTGGAGCATCGGCGGGGGACAGTCCAAGTTCACGCTCGCGCTGGACGCCGAGGGCCGATGGTGCGACCCCCGGGGAGCTGCGGCGTCCACCCACATCCTGAAGCCAGGGGTGCCGACGGCGCGGCTGCAGGCGCTGAACGAGCACGTGTCCCTGGAGGTGCTGCGCCGGGTCGGGATCGCTGCTGCCCGCAGCGAGTACCGCGACTTCGATGGTCAGCCGGCGCTCGTCGTCACGCGGTTCGACCGGGTGACCCGCGGCGACGGGGCGCGGCGCATCCATGCGGAGGACCTGTGCCAGGCGCTGGGCAACCAAACCACGTACGAACGGTACGGGGGCCCATCGGCCAGGGACATCGTGGCGCTCCTGCGAGCGCGGGCACCCGGGGCGCCGGAACGGTTCGCCGAGGCCTTGATGGCGACCTACCTGCTCGGCTCGCCCGACGGGCATGCCCGCAACTACTCGGTGCTGCTGGCTGGGTCACGCGCCGTGTTGGCGCCCCTGTACGACGTGGCCAGTTCCCTGCCCTATGACGTCGTCGGCGAGGGCATCATGCACCAGCGCAAGATCGCGATGTCGGTCGGCGGGCAGCGCACGTTCGGCATGGTCGGACCCGAGGCCTGGGAGCGCTTCTTCACGGCCAATGCGCTCTCCGTCGAGGAGGGCTTCGCGCGCCTCCACGACCTGGCCCGGGTGCTGCCCGATGCCGCGGCGTCCACGCTGGATGCACTCCCGGACCTGCCCGGGGTCGGTGAACTGCGCACGCGCTACGTGGACGCCGTCGCCCGCGCCTGCCAGCGGGCACGCCACCAGCTGGTGGAACACGGTCGCTAGGGTGGGCGCCGTGCCGACCACCCTCCGCCATCGACTCGCCACCACCCACGCCAGCGCCGTGGTCGCCGGGTTGACCTCCACGGCCGCCTACCTGCTGTTCTCGACCCTGCAGTGGCTGCGACACGAGTCGCCGTCGTGGGATCTGGGCATCTTCACCCAGATCCTGCAGCGCTACGCCGCGTTCGAGGCGCCGATCGTGCACATCAAAGGCGCGGGCTACAACATCATGGGCGACCACTTCCACCCGATCCTGGCGCTGCTGACGCCGATCTTCGCGGTGTTCCCGTCGGCGTACACGCTGATGGTGCTCCAAGCGATCCTGCTCGGCATCTCTGCCTTCTTCGTCGCGCTCGCCGCCCGCCACCTCGCTGGGCCGGCCGCCGGCTGGCTGATCGGGCTCGCCCACGCGTTCGGGTGGGGCGTCCAGGCGGCGGCGGCCGTGCAGTTCCACGAGGTGGCGGTGGGCGCGCCGATCCTGGCGATCGGGCTGTGGCTGCTGGTGCGCGAGCGGTGGGTCGCGGCCACGGTCTGGCTGGGCCTACTGGTCTTCGTCAAGGAGGACCTGGGCATGACCGTGTTCGTCTTCGGCGCCCTCGTCGCGTGGCGATCGGGCCGGTGGCTGCTGGGCGGGGGCCTGGCCCTGTGGGGCATCGTGTGGTTCTTCGTGACCCTGCGGGTGATCCTGCCGGCCTTCAACATCCGCGACCAGTACGACTACGGCCACCTGCTCGACCTCGGCGCGGTGCTGGCGAATCCGTTCGGCACGGCGGGCGAGATCCTCACCAACGAGCAGAAGATGCTCACCGTGTTCATGCTGCTCGCCTCGACGATGCTGCTGCTGGTGCGCTCGAACCTCGCCCTCGCCCTCTTGCCGACGCTGGCGTGGCGGTTCCTGTCGACGCTGCACGGCCACTGGGGGCCGACCTGGCACTACAGCCTCATGCTGATGCCGATCGCGTTCGTCGCGGCCGCAGAGGGTGCCCGCCTCCTCGCCGCCTCGAAGCACCCGGTGCTGCGGGGGTGGGGGACGGCCGGACCCGCCATGATGCTCGGCTTCGCGATCGCGGTCATGCCCCAGCAGCCCCTGGCACAGCTGACGAAGGCCACGACGTGGCAGGTCGACGGGCCGCGCCAACAGGCCGCCGACAAGCTCCTCGACCTGGTCCCGCAGGGGTCGGTCGTCTCCAGCGACATCTCGCTGATGAACGGCCTCGTGGACCGCGCCGACGTCTACTTCATCGCCAACCAGGGCAACCCCCTGCCCGACTTCGTCGTCATCGACAATCGCGGTGGGGGCTGGAGCAGCCGGGTCGACGGCGTCCAGCACGCCCAGGGGCAGTACCCCAAGGCTCGCTGGGAACTGCGCTTCGCCGAGGCCGACTACCAGCTCGTGGCGCGCGTCGGGTGAGCCCGCCGGGGGGTGCGCCGCGGCTACAGTAGGGCGCATGTTGGATCCGGGCGGGCTGTACACGGTGGAGCAGGACGTCTGGGAGTCCCTGGCGGGGAGCCGCCCCACGCTCGTCCACCTCTTGGAGGGCTACGTCGACGCGGGTCAGGTCGCCAAGCAGCTCAGCGAGCACATCCTCGGCACGATGAACCCCGAGCTCATGGTCACCTTCGACCACGACCAACTGCACGACTACCGCTCGCGCCGCCCGGCGATGGTGTTCGACACCAACACCTGGACCAGCCTCACCGACTACCGCCTCGCGATCCACAAGGTGACGGACGCCTCGGGGCGCGCCTTCCTCCTCCTGAGCGGGCCCGAGCCGGACACCCAGTGGAACCGCGCCGCCGCCGCGGTCCTCGGCATCGTGGAGCAGCTCGACGTGCCGCTCCTGGTGACCGCACAGGGCGTCCCGATGGGCGTGCCGCACACGCGCCCGGTGCTGGTGACCGGGCACGCAACCGACCCCGACTTGGTGCAGGACAACCCCGTCTGGATCGACCGCGTCACCGTGCCGGGCAGTTTCTCGGCCATGATCGAGTGGAACGCGGGCCAGACCGGACGCCTCGGGCGCGGCTTCGTCGCCCACGTGCCGCACTACCTGGCGCCGGGCCAGTACGCCCCGGGCGCCCTCGCGGCGCTGGAGCGGATCCGGGAGGCGACCGGGCTCGACGTGCCCCCCGGCGAGTTGGCCACCCTCGCCCTGCAGACGCTCTCCCAACTGGAGGGTGAGGTGGAGTCCGACGGCGAGCTGGGCCCCCTCGTGAAGGCGCTCGAGCAGCAGTACGACGAGCTCCAGGCGACCGGACGCCCCTCGGTGCCGTCCGCCGACGAGATCGGCGCGGCCGTGGAGCAGTTCCTGGCCGAGCAGGGCGACGACCCCGAGGAGGGCCGTGCAACACATCAGTGAGGTCCTCGCGCTGCTGGCGCTGGATCGGCGCGACGAGACCACCTTCGTCGGTGAGCACCCCGAGACCGAGCTGCAGCGCACCTTCGGTGGTCAGGTGATGGCCCAGGCGTTGGCCGCCGTCTACGAGACCGTGCCGGCCGACCGGGTCGCGCACTCGCTCAAGGGCTACTTCCTGCGGCCCGGGTCGACGGCCGCCCCGATCACCTACCGGGTGGCGCTGACGCGCGACGGCGGATCGTTCACGACCCGGCGGGTGACGGCGTTCCAGTTCGACCGCGAGATCTTCGTCATGTCGGCGTCGTTCAAGCTGCCCGAGGTGGGGCTCGATCACGCCGCCGTGCCGCACAAGCCGCCCACGCCGCCCGACCAGTGCCCCTCCCTGGCCGAGGTGCTGGGGGAGCGTTCGCCCCGCACCAAGGAGGTCTGGGAGAAGGAGTGGGCCGCCCTCGACACCCGCTTCGTCGGCTACTCGCACCGGGAGCACGCCGACGGCATGCGGATGCAGGTGTGGCTCAAGTCCGTCGGGGAGATGCCCGACGACCAGCGCTTGCACCAGATGGTCCTGGCCTACGCCTCCGACCTGACCCTGCTCGCCGTCAGCACCCTGCCGCACCCCGAGGCCTTCGGGTCGCCGCGCCTGCAGATGGCCACCATCGACCACTCGATGTGGTTCCACCGCCCGCTGCGCGTCGACGAGTGGGTGCTGTACGACCAGAGTTCGCCGAACGCGGCCAACGCCCTGGGCCTGTCCTTCGGCAAGCTGTTCGACGCCGACGGGGTGCTTGGAGCCCACGCGGTGCAGGAGGGCCTGATCCGGATGGCCGACGAACGCCCCCGCACGGGCTTGGTCTGAGGCACCGACCCCCAGAACGGCCCGAGGCCGGATCCATTCGGATCCGGCCTCGGTTTGGGGTGCCGCTTCGGTGGTGGTTCAGGCAGCCAGCGTGGTGTCGCGCAGCTTCGCGATGGCCTGGCGCTCGATCTGGCGGACGCGCTCGGCCGTGATGCCCCAGACGCTGGCGATGTCGGCGAGCTTGGCCTGCCGGCCGTCCAGCAGCCCGTAACGGCGGCGCACCACATCGGCGGAGCGCTCGTCCAGGCTGTCGAGCATGTGGTCGAGGCGGGCGCGGTCCTCAGCGTCCAGCACGACCTCGTCGGGGCCGGGGGTGGTGTCGCGGGCCAGCAGGTCACCGAGGGCGGTGTCGCCGTCCTCCTCCACCGGGGCGTCCAGCGAGACGTGGTCGCGGGCGAGGCGGAGCAGTTCGATCACCCGCTCCTCCTCGAGGCCGAGCTCGTCGGCGATCTCGAGCACCTCGGGCTCGCGGCCCAGCTTGCGCTCCAGGTTGCGGCGGGTGGCCGAGACCTGGTTGATCTGCTCGGCGACGTGCACGGGCAGGCGCACGATGCGGCTCTGCTGCGCGATGCCGCGGCTGATCGACTGGCGCACCCACCACGTCGCGTAGGTCGAGAACTTGAAGCCCTTGGTGTAGTCGAACTTCTCCACGGCGCGGATCAGGCCGGTGTTGCCCTCCTGCACCAGGTCGAGCAGCGGCATCTGGGAGCGGCCGTACTTGCGGGCCACCGACACCACCAGACGCAGGTTCGCCGTGACGAAGCGCTTCATCGCGGCGCGACCCTGCTCGGCGATCGCTTCGAGCTCCTCGGTCGTGGCCTTGGTTGCCTTGCGGCCGCCACGCTCCTTGGTGGTGACGGTACCCTCGAGGATGGACTCGGCGTAGAGGCCCGCCTCGATCTCGCGGGCGAGCATCACTTCCTCTTCGGCCGTCAGCAGGGGCGTCTTGGCGATGCCGTCCAGGTACAGGCCGACTGAGTCCTTGCCGTCGATGCCATCGGTGGAGCGGGAACGGTGCGAGGTCGAGATCATGCGTGTCGTCCTTTCGTCGTCACCCAGTACAACGCGTCTCGCCCCCGTTTTGTTCGGTCAGACCCCCGAACGGGCCCTGAGGGGTGCCCTGACGCGCCAAATCGAGACCGTGGTCGTACAGACATCACGTTCCTGCGGTGGATGCACCGGCCTGGTCGACCAGCCACGCCAGCTGGAAGGCCCGCTCGCGCCACGCCTTGTACCGCCCCGACACGCCCCCGTGGCCCGCGACCATCTCGGTCTTCAGCAGGATGGGTCGGTCGGGGCCATTGGTGGCGACGTCGCGCAGCCGTGCGACCCACTTGGCCGGCTCCGTGACCTCCACGCGGGTGTCGTTCAGGCTGGTCGTGGCCAGGATCGCGGGGTAGGCCACCGCCCGGACGTTCTCGTACGGCGAGTAGGCCTTCATGGTGGCGTACACCTCGGCATCCTCCACCGGGTTGCCCCACTCCTCCCACTCCATGACCGTCAACGGCAGGTCGGGGTTGAGGATGGTGGTGAGGGCGTCCACGAACGGCACCGCGGCGTGCACGGCCCGGAACAGGTCGGGGGCCAGGTTGACGGCCGCGCCGATCAGCAGCCCGCCCGCCGAGCCGCCCTCCGCCAGGAGCCGATCATGGGCCACATAGCCCTGCTCGACCAGCACCCGCCCGCAAGCGACGAAGTCGGAGAACGTGTTCGGCTTGGCCAGCTCCTTGCCGCCGTCGTACCACGGACGCCCCAGCTCGCCCCCGCCGCGCACGTGGGCGATCGCGAAGACGAAGCCGCGATCGAGCAGGGAGATCCGGCTCATCGCGAAGTAGGGCATGGTCGGCGACTCGTAGGCCCCGTACCCGTACAGCAGACCGGGTGCCGTGCCGTCGATGGGGGTGTCGCGGTGCCGCACGAGCGAGATCGGGATCCGCGTGCCGTCGTCGGCGGTCGCCCAGAGCCGCTCGCTCACGTAGGCCGTCGCGTCGTAGGCACCCTGGGTCGGGTGGTCCAGGACGGGGGTTTGCTTCAGCAGCCGCCGCGCGCCGGTCTCGAGGTGGTACTCCCACAGGCTCGGCGGGCTGACCATCGACTCGTAGCCGAGCCGGATCCGATCGGTGTCGAAGTCGGGCGCGTCCTCGGATCCCACGTCGTAGAGGGCCTCGTCGAACTCCAGCTCG
>CALMPQ010000369.1 GCA_937872005.1 uncultured Propioniciclava sp. | reverse complement strand
GAAGCCGTCCGCACCGAGCGAGGCGTAGTCACCGGGCACCCACTGGGCGATCTGGTCCTGGACCTGCTTCATGTAGTCCGACGTCGCGATGACCGGGCCCCGGGCATCCTTCAGCTTCTCGACCAGCCAGCTGTCGGCGTGCTGGTCGTTCGGGTGCAGGAAGCGGGCCTCGTCGACGCGCAGGGCGTCGCGGCGCAGTTCCGTCCACGACGTGACCGACCAGACGTCGGCCACCACGCCCCAGTCGTCGTGCAGGAGCTGCTGGGCCTCCAGCGCCCACGGCACGCCGACGCCCGAGGCGAGCAACTGCACCTGGCGGGCGTCGCTGTTGACGCCCTCCCAGTCGCCCTTCTTGAGCAGGTACATGCCCTTCTTGATGCCCTCGACGTCGACACCCTCGGGCTCGGCCGGCTGCACGAGCGGCTCGTTGTAGACCGTGAGGTAGTAGATGATGTCCTCGGGGTTCTCGCCGAACATGCGCTCGAGGCCCGCCTGCATGATGTGGGCGATCTCGTAGCCGTAGGCCGGGTCGTAGTGCACGACCGCCGGGTTGGTGGACGCCAGCAGCGGGCTGTGCCCGTCCATGTGCTGGGTGCCCTCACCCGTCAGCGTGGTGCGGCCGGCGGTGGCCCCGATCCAGAAGCCGCGGCAGAGCTGGTCGGCGGCCGCCCACATGGCGTCGCCGGTGCGCTGGAAGCCGAACATCGAGTAGAAGATGTAGATCGGCACCATCTGGATTCCGTGGGTGGCGTACGCGCTGCCCGCCGCGGTGAAGGACGCCACCGAGCCGGCCTCGTTGATGCCGGTGTGGATGATCTGGCCCTCGCGGGACTCGCGGTAGGACAGCATCAGGTCGTGGTCCACCGGCGTGTAGTTCTGGCCGTGCGGGTTGTAGATCTTGATGGTCGGGAACAGCGAGTCCATGCCGAAGGTGCGCGCCTCGTCGGGGATGATCGGCACCACGTGCGGTGCGAATTCCTTGTCGCGCATCAGGTCCTTGAGCAGGCGCACCCACGCCATGGTGGTGGCGACCTCCTGCTTGCCGGAGCCCTTCTTGACCGAGTCGTACGCCTTGGCGTCCGGCAGCTTGAGCGGCTTCGGGTTGTTGCGCCGCTCGGGCACCGGGCCGCCGAGGACGCGGCGACGCTCGAGGGCGTACGCGATGCGCTCGTCGGAGGCGTCGGGGCGCACGTACGGCGGCTGGTACGGGTCCTCCTCGAGCTGCGCGTCGGTGACGGGCATGTCGAGGCGGTCGCGGAACTGCTTCAGGTCGTCCAGCGCCAGCTTCTTCATCTGGTGCGTCGCGTTGCGGCCGGCGAAGTGCTGGCCCAGGAAGTAGCCCTTGATGGTGTGGGCCAGGATGACGGTCGGCGCCCCGGTGAACTTCGTCGCGGCGTCGTAGGCCGAGTACACCTTCTGGTAGTCGTGGCCACCGCGGGTGAGGTTCCAGATCTGCTCCGGCGTCCACCCCTCGACCATCTTCGCGGTGCGCGGGTCGCGCGCGAAGAAGTGGTCGCGCACGTAGGCGCCGTCGTTGGCCTTGAACGTCTGGTAGTCACCGTCGGAGGTGGCGTTCATGACGTTGACCAGCGCACCGTCCTTGTCGGCGGCGAGCAGCGGGTCCCAGCCACGGCCCCAGACGACCTTGATGACGTTCCAGCCGGCGCCACGGAAGAAGCTCTCGAGCTCCTGCATGATCTTGCCGTTGCCGCGGACCGGGCCGTCGAGGCGCTGGAGGTTGCAGTTGACGACGAAGGTCAGGTTGTCGAGTTCCTCGAACGCTGCCCACTGCAGGGCGCCGCGGCTCTCGACCTCGTCCATCTCGCCGTCACCGAGGAACGCCCACACGCGCTGCTGCGAGGTGTCCTTGATCCCGCGGTAGTGCAGGTACTTGTTGAACTGGGCCTGCCAGATCGCGTTGATCGGGCCGATGCCCATCGACACGGTCGGGAACTCCCAGAAGTCGGGCATCTGACGCGGGTGCGGGTAGCTCGGCAGGGCACGGACCTTGCCGTCCACGATGTGGCTCTTCTCCTGGCGGAAGCCGTCCAAGTCGGCCTCCTGGAGGCGACCCTCGAGGAACGCGCGCGCGTAGGGGCCGGGGCTCGCGTGGCCCTGGAAGAAGACCTGGTCTCCGCCGCCGGGGTGGTCCTTGCCGCGGAAGAAGTGGTTGAAGCCGACCTCGTACAGCGTCGCCGAGGACGCGAACGTCGAGATGTGGCCGCCGACACCGATGCCGGGGCGCTGGGCGCGGTGCACCATCACGGCGGCGTTCCAGCGGAGCAGGCGGCGGAACTTCCGCTCGAGGTCGTTGTCGCCGGGGTACCAGGGCTCGGCCTCGGCGGGGATCGTGTTGACGTAGTCGGTCGCAGTCAGCGACGGGACGCCCAGGTGGCGCTCGCGCGAGCGCTCCAGCAGCGTGAGCATGATGTACCGCGCCCGGGTGCGGCCCTGCTCATCGATCAGGCCGTCCAGCGACTCCAGCCACTCGGCCGTCTCCTCGGAGTCGATGTCGGGCAGGTTCGTGGGCAGGCCGTTGAGGATCGGGCCCGCGTTCTCGCGAGGTGCCACGGATGGTGTCCTTTCTCAGACCGTCAAGGGCAGGCAGGGCGCACGGGGCCCCACCCTTGGACTCGGGTCGATCCTAGCGGCTGGCCCACGCCACCACGCGGTCGGAGTCCCAGCAGGTCACGATGCGCTCGGGGGTCAACCCCACGGACGCCGCCCGCGCGGCCCCGTACTCGCTGAAGCCCAGCTGCCCGGGGGCGTGGGCGTCGGTGTCGATCGTGAACAGGCAGCCCATGTCGACGGCGAGCTGGAGCAGGTCGTCGGGCGGGTCCTGCCGCTCGGGCCGGGAGTTGATCTCGACCGCGACGTCGAACTGGCGGCACGCCTCGAAGACCACCTCGGCGTCGAAGGTGCTCTGCGGCCGGACGCCGCGGTCACCGGCCACGAGGCGTCCGGTGCAGTGGCCGAGCACATTGGTGCGCGGGTTGGCGATGGCGGTGACCATGCGGACGGTCATGGCGTCGGCGTCCATGCGCAGCTTGGAGTGGACACTGGCCACGACGACGTCGAGGGGGTCGAGCGCCTCGGGCTCGCCGTCGAGCGAGCCGTCGTCGAGGATGTCGACCTCGGCCCCGGTGAGCACCACGAACGCGGCGGCTGAGCCTGTCGAAGCCTGGCGGAGTGCCTCGTTCAGCGCGGCGATGTGCTCGCGTTGGAGGTGGCGCCGTGGCGTGTCGAGGCCGTTCGCGACCCGCAACCGCGGGCTGTGGTCGGTGATGGCGAGCCAGCGGCGTCCGAGTCGTTGGGCTTCGAGCGCCATCTCCTCCAGCGGGCTGCTGCCGTCGGACCACTCGGTGTGGGTGTGCAGGTCACCCTGGATGTGGGCGAGCAGGGGGTTGGGGCCGTCCACGAGCGGGCCGTCGGCGGCCTGCAGTTCGGCGAGGTACTCGGGGACGCGCCCGGCGTGGGAGGCGGCAATCACCTTCGTGGTGGTGGCTCCGATGCCGGGGAGGTTGCCCCACGCGCGGCGCCGGTCGACGTCGGCGCGCTCGGCGGGGTCGAGGTCGGCGAGCGTCGCGGCCGCCTTGCGGAACGCCTGGGCGCGACGGGTCTGCCCGCCGTGCCGGTCGAGCAGCCGGGCGATCTCGCGCAAGTCGACGATCGGGTCACGCATGCAGCGCACCCTACGCGCCGAGAGCCTGCGTTTTCTGCGCCGACAGCCTGTGTT
>CALMPQ010000368.1 GCA_937872005.1 uncultured Propioniciclava sp. | reverse complement strand
GTGCCGTAGGTGACGATCTGGCAGACCCGGTCGTCGCCGTACTTCTCGGTGACGTAGCGGATCACCTCGCCCCGCCGACGCTCGTCGAAGTCGATGTCGAAGTCGGGCATCGACGGTCGTTCTGGGTTCAGGAACCGCTCGAAGATCAGGCCGTGCGGCACGGGGTCGAGGTCGGTGATGCGCATCGCGAAGGCGCACATCGAGCCGGCACCCGAACCACGGCCCGGGCCGACGCGGATGCCGTTGGACTTGGCCCAGTTGATGAAGTCGGCCACCACGAGAAAGTAGCCGCAATATCCCTTACCAGCGATGACGGCCTCTTCGAAGTCGGCCTGCTTGATCGCGTAGTCGGGGACGCCGTCGGGGAAGCGCAGCTCGAGGCCGCGGCGGACCTCCTTGTGGAACCAGGACTCCTCGGTCTCCCCCGCCGGCACGGGGAACTCGGGCATGTAGGTGCCCATGCCCTCGTCGAAGGTGACCTGGCACTTCTCGGCGATCTCGAGGGTGTTGTCGCAGGCCTCGAGCAGGTTCGAGAAGAGCGTCCGCATCTCGGTGGGACTCTTCAGGTAGTAGCCCGAGCCGTCGAACTTGAACCGGTTCGGCGTGTCCTTGTTCGCGCCGGCGCTGACGCACAGGAGCGTGTCGTGGTCCTCGGCGTCGGAGGCGTGCACGTAGTGCAGGTCGTTGGTGGCGACCAGGGGCAGCGACAGGTCCTTGGCCAAGCGCAGCAGGTCGGCGCGCACGCGGGTCTCGATGTCGAGTCCGTGGTCCATCAGCTCGACGTAGAAGTTGCCGGCGCCGAAGATGTCGCGGAACTCGGCCGCCGACGCGACCGCCTGGTCGTACTGCCCCAGCCGCAGGTAGGTCTGCACCTCGCCGCTGGGGCACCCGGTGGTGGCGATGAGACCCTTCGCGTAGCGCTCGAGCAGCTCGCGGTCGGCGCGGGGCTTGTAGAAGAACCCCTCCAGGCTCGACAGCGAACTGAGCCGGAACAGGTTGTGCATGCCCTCGTTGTTCGAGGCCCACATCGTCATGTGGGTGTAGGCGCCCTTGGCCGCGACGTCGTCACCGGTGCCATCGCCCCACTGCACGCGCTTGCGCTCGGAGCGGTGGGTCTTCGGCGTCAGGTACGCCTCCAGGCCGATGATCGGCTTGACCGGGCTGCCCTTGGCGGTCTTGTACCACTCGTACGCCCCGAACACGTTGCCGTGGTCGGTGACCGCCAACGCGGTCATGCCCATCTGCTCGGCACCTTTCACGAGCGCCTTGAGGCGCGCGGCACCATCCAGCATCGAGAACTCTGAATGGCAGTGCAGGTGAACGAATTCGTCGCCCATGTGTGGTGTCTACCTCCCAAGATCCCCAACCCTAGCCTGCGTCGGTGACAGTCCCCGGTTGCGACCCGGACGCCCCGGCACCCAGACTGGCGCCCATGCCACTTTCCCTCATCGGAGCACCCACCGACGTCGGGGCGTCCGTCGCCGGATGCCGCCTCGGGCCCGGCGCGCTGCGCGTCGCCCGGATCGCCTCGGCCCTGCGCGACCTCGGCAACGACGTCCGCGATGTGGGTGATGTGGAGGGCCCGCCGAACCCGCGCCAGGGGCCGGTGGACGGCTACAAGCACCTGCCCGAGGTGACGGCCTGGAACACCGCAGTCCGGGACGCGGTGGCCACCGAGCTCGCCGACGGACGCACCCCGATCCTGCTGGGCGGCGACCACTCGCTGGCCATCGGGTCGATCAGCGCCGTCGCCGCGCACTGCCGCGCCGTGGGCAAGCGCCTGCTCATCATCTGGGTGGACGCCCACGCCGACATCAACACCAACGAGATGACGCCCTCGGGCAACATCCACGGCATGCCGGTGGCCTGCCTGCTCGGCCACGGCCCCGACGAGCTGACCGGCCTGTCGGACCAGGTGCCCGCTATCACCCACGACCAGATCCACCAAGTTGGGCTGCGCAGCGTGGACGCCGGCGAGAAGGTCTTCCTGCACGAACTCGGCATGAGCGTCTACGACATGCGCTTCCTCGACGAGGTCGGCATGCGCCGCGCGATGACCCGCGTGCTGGCTGCTGTGGACGCCGACACCCACCTCCACCTCTCCCTCGACCTCGACTTCGTCGACCCGGTCGTCGCTCCGGGCGTCGGGACACCGGTGGTGGGCGGCCCAACCTACCGCGAGGCCCAGCTCTGCATGGAGATGATCGCCGACACCGGACGCCTCGGCTCCCTCGACATCGTCGAGGTCAACCCGGCGCTCGACGTGCGCAACGCCACAGCAGAGCTTGCCGTCGACCTGGTCGAGTCGCTGTTCGGCAAGTCGACCCTGCTGCGCGTCACCGACTTGGACGACCCACCTGCGGGCTGACGGCGCTCAGGCGTCCTCGAACTCCAGCGGTCCCCCGGCCCGGCCGTGGCGGACGAGGTCGGTCAGGGCGTGCCACGTGGCGACCTTGATGCGGGGACGTCCGAAGCGTTGGCCCGCGGCCTGCTCCTCGGCGTCGATGCGCTCCCAGTCGGCGAAGGTGGACGCCGGCCGCCCGCGCTGTGCCAAGAGCTCCCCCGCGTCGGGACCCGTCGGCGCCGCCAACCCCGGCAGGTCGGCGAGGAGGTGCCGGACGGTGGCCGCGGCGTCCCCCTTGTTGGTGCCGATGACGCCCAGCGGGCCGCGCTTGATCCAGCCCACCACGTACTCGCCGGGCCGGGCACCGGCGGCGTCGACCACGCGACCCTCCTCGTTCGGGATCACCCCGGTCTCGGGGTCGAACGGCACCCCCGGCAGTTGCTTCCCGCGGTAGCCGATGGCGCGCAGCACGAGCTGGGCGTGGATGACGTCGCGCTCCCCCGTGCCGACCACGCGGCCGGTCTCGTCGAGGCCGGTCCGCTCGATGACGATCGCCCGCACGCCGGACGCCCCCACCAACTCCACCGGCCGCCGCCAGAAGGCGAGGTGCAAGCGGGCGCGCGGTTCGGATACGACGCGGGCCGCGGCGTCCCGCAGGGCGGCCAGGTTCTGCCGGACGCGTCGATCCGCGCCCTCGGGGTCATCGGGCACGGCGTCGTGCAGCACCGGCTGGACGCCGGGAAGGGTGAGCAGTTCGCGCAGCTCAGTGGTGGTGAAGGTCGCGTGCTCGGGGCCACGGCGTCCGATCACCCAGACGTCGGGCACGCGGTGGACCGCCAACTCGTCGAGCACGTGGTGGGGCATGTCGGTGCTGGCCAGGTCGTCCGGGTCGGCCAGGAGGATGCGCGCGACGTCGACCGCGACGTTGCCGACGCCGAAGGTCACGGCGGTCTCGACGCCGTCGAGCGGCTGGGGTTCGGCGTCGGGGTGGCCGCAGTACCAGGCGACGAACTCGCGTGCCGAGCGGCTCCCGGGCAGGTGCTCGCCGCGCACGTCGAGGCGGCGGTCCTCGGACGCCCCGGCCGCGTACACGACCGCGTCGTAGCCGGCGCGCAGCTCGTCGGTGGTGACGTCGGAGCCCAGCTCGACCATGCCGAAGAACCGCACCCGATCGGACTCGAACGGCTCGGCCAGCACCCGCTGGATGCCCTGCATGCTGGTGTGGTCGGGGGCGACGCCGTAGCGCAGCAATCCGTACGGGGTCGGCAGCCGGTCGAGGATGTCGATGCGCACCGCCTCGTTCCCCTTCAGCAGCGCGCTCGCCGCGTACAGGCCGGACGGACCGGCTCCAACGATGGCGACCCGAGGCGACTGCTCCGTCATGGCGGCATCCTGCCAGTTCAGGACAGCCCCCGGTAGCGCAGCGAGGTGGTTTCGTGGTCGTCGGGGTCGCGCAGCCGCGCTGCGTACCGGCGCACGCGCGAGATCGTGACGACACCGCCCATGCCGACGACGGCGCCGATGGTGGTCTCGACGATGCGGTCGTAGGCGAGCTGCCCCGTCTACCCGGCTCCGATCGAGGTGCCCAGGATGCGGTGGACGCCGCGCGCCACCGGTGCCGGGTGGAGTGGCCCGCCAGCGGAACGACCGCGGC
>CALMPQ010000367.1 GCA_937872005.1 uncultured Propioniciclava sp. | reverse complement strand
GCACCCGCCGACAGCAGCAGCACGACGCCGATCATCCCGCTCGCGGCCGGTTCCCTGCTGGCCGTCGGATCGGCCGGTTGGCTGGTCGGGCGCGCCCGGCGCCCGTGACGTCGCTCAGGCGGGCAGGAGCCACCCTCGGCTGCGGGGGAAGTCGACTTCGACCAACTCGCCCTCGGCCAGGATGCCGTTCGGGTCGGGGTCGGCCACCTCGGCGATGATCGTGCCGGCGTCGGTGTCGATCTCGTACTCCACGACCGACCCGTAGAACACCGTCCGCAGGATGCGGCCGTGGCTCCCGCTCACCGACTCGGTCGGGGCAGCCTCGATGGCTGCGGCGTCCGGCGCGTGCCGCACCTGCACCGACTCGGGCCGGACGAGCACCACGTGGGACCCGGCGGTCGCGGCACCTTCCGCGGCCGGGAGCTCACGCTGGCTGCCCAGCACGTCGACCCGGCCGATCCCGTCGACGACCGAGACCGAGGTCGGGTCGAGGAAGTTGGCCGACCCGATGAAGTCCGCGACGAACACGGTCGCCGGGCGGCGGTAGATCTCGTCGGGGGTGCCGACCTGCTCGATCCGCCCCTTGTTCATCACGACGATACGGTCGGAGAGGGCCATCGCCTCGTCCTGGTCGTGGGTGACGTACAGGGCGGTGATGCCCATCCGCTGCTGCAGGCTGCGGATCTCGGTGCGCATCTGGACGCGCAGCTTGGCATCGAGGTTCGACAGCGGCTCATCGAAGAGCAGCACCTTGGGTCGCATCACCATCGCGCGGGCCAGGGCGACGCGCTGCTGTTGGCCGCCGGAGAGCTGGTTCGGTGCCCGGTGGGCGAGCTTGACCAGGTCCATCGAGGTCAGGGCGCTCTCGACGGCCTCGGCGATCGCCTCCTTCGACATCTTCTTCAGCTTCAGCCCGTACGCGACGTTGTCGAAGACGCTCAGATGCGGGAACAGGGCGTAGCTCTGGAACACCATGGCCATGGGACGCTTGTCGGGCGTGAGCCGGGTCATGTCGGCGCCGTCGAGCAGGATCTGGCCCGACGTCGGCGCCTCGAACCCGGCGACCATGCGCAGGGTCGTGGTCTTCCCGCACCCCGACGGGCCGAGCAGGGTGAGGAACTCCCCCGGCTGGGTCTCGAGGTCGATGTCGTCAACGGCGCGGGTGACACCGTCACGGCCGGCGAACTCCTTGACGAGGTTGGTCAGGGTGATCCGACCCGAGTCGTGGTGGCGGTCGGCGGTGGTCATGCTCCGGCTCCGATCTGCTGGGTACGGACGTCGTTGCGCCCGTGGACGAGGACGCTCATGAGGCCCATGACCCCGAGCACGATGAGCAGCAACAGGGTGCAGAAGGCGAACGCGTTGCCGAAGCGCCCGGCGTCCACCTCGGCCAGGATCTGCTTGGTCATGATCTTGGTCTGCGGCGTGGTGATGAAGATGATCGGGCTCAGGGTGGTCATCGACCGCGCGAAGGCGTACATGAGCCCCGACAGGAACGCGGGCCGGATGAGCGGCAGGGTGATCGTCCGGAACGCGGTGACGCTCTCCGCGCCCAGGGAGGCGGCCGCCTCGTCGATGGACGGGTCGATCTGCTGCAGCGCGGCGATGCCCGAGCGCTGCCCCGCCGGCAGCGATCGGATGATGTACACCATCACGATCGCCATCGCCCCACCGAACATCGCAGCACCACCGCCGAGGGCCGGCAGGAACATCCGGTTGCCGACGATGAGGGGGGTGTTGAAGGCGATCGCGTACCCGATGCCGACGACCGTCCCGGGCACGGCGAGGCCGAGCATGCCGAGGAAGTCGAGCCAGGCCGCACCACGCTTCACCTTGCGGACGACCAGCCACGCCATGACCATGCCCAGCAAGCCGGCGATCGGGGTGGCGATGAGCGCCAACAAGGTGGTGTCGGTGATCGACTCGTTGCCGATGCCGGAGAGCACGTAGGCGAAGTTGTTCAGGGTGAACTCATTGTTCACGCCGAGGATCTTGGTGAAGGCACCCAGGATCACCGTGACGTAGATGCCCAGCACCGACAGCGCGACCAGCAGGCCGAAGGCCAACAGCGGCACGCGGCCAGAAGGGTGCGCGATCAGACGGCGCTGCCCGGCGGGCTTGCCCGTGACGGCGACGCTGCTGCGCCGGCTCACCCAGTACTGCTGGATCACGAACACCAGCAGTGCCGGCATCAGCAGCACCAGCGAGTACGCCGAACCCGCGGCCACGTCGTACTCACCCGTGATGGCGATGTAGGCGCGGGAGGCCAGCACGGTGAAGTCGCCGCCGATGACCAGCGGGTTGGCCAGGTCGGCGATGGCCTCGACGAACAGCAGCAGGAAGGACGCGGCGAAGCCCGGCACCAGCATCGGCACGGTCACCTTCCAGTAGGTTTGCCACTTGGACGCCCCGAGGTTGGCCGAGGCGTCGTCCAGGGCCGGGTCGAGGTTCTCCAGCAGACCCTTGAAGTTCATGTAGGCGACCGGGAAGAACGACAGCACCAGCACCAGGGTCAGGCCGGGCAGCCCGTAGATGGAGGTCTCGAGGCCGAGCAAACCATGGGTGATGATGCCGCGGCGCCCGAGCAACGTGATGATGGCCGTCGCCACCGCGAAGGGCGGCGACACGACCGGCAGCAGGCAGAGCAGGTGGAACCACTTCTTGCCCTTGAAGGCGACGTTCACCTGGATGTAGGCGAGGATGAACCCCAGCAGGGTGCCGAGCAGACCTACCAAGGTGCCGAGGATGAACGTGTTCGCCACGATCTGCCGGCTGACGGGCGACGTGATGGTCGAGGAGACGACTGCCCACCCCTGTTGGCTGAACGCCTGGGAGAAGATGACCACCAGCGGGTAGATGATCAACAACCCCAGGATGAGCAGGACCACGGCAACCACGGCGATCGTGGGCCAGTCCAGTGCCTTGCGGCCCGCGCGGAGCCGCTGGGGCGTCCGTGCGCTGGGAGTGATGGCGGCATCGACCGCCGGGTTGCTCGTGGTCATGGGGTCAGTCCTTGGGCTGGGCGGCGACCTCGGCGTCGAAGCGCGTGGTCAGCGCCTTCTTGGCGGCGGCGGCCGCGGTGAAGTCGTAGTCGACCAGCTTGATGGCGGACAGGTCGACCATGCGGGAGTCGCCCTTGGCCTCGGGGTTGGTGTGGAGCTGGTAGGAGCCCACCGTGGGGCCGATCTCCTGGGCCTTGGCCGTGAGCGCCCAGTTGGCGTACTGCTTGGCGGCATCCATGTTCTGGCCACCCTTGATGACCGCCACGCCACCCACCTCGTAGCCAGTTCCCTCCTCGGGGAACGACACGACCAGGTCGGTCATGCCGCGCTCCTTGTAGAGCACGCAGTCGTGGCTGAACACCAGACCGACCGCGACCTCGCCACGACCGGCGATCTGGCCGGGGGCGGTGCCCGACTTGGTGTACTGCAGCACATTGGAGTGCATCTGCTTCATGTAGTCGAGGCCGGCATCCTCGCTGCCGAGCCGGGTGACTTGGGTCCACAACGTGGTGAAGGCCGTGCCCGAGGTCGAGGGGTGCGCGGTCGAGATCTGCGACTTCAGCTTCGGGTCGAGCAGGTCCGCCCACGCGTTGGGGACCTCGATGCCCTTCTCCTTGAGCACCTTCTCGTTGGAGCAGAAACCCAGCGCACCGACGTAGACGCCGGTCCAGTAGCCCTCGGGGTCCTTGTACTTGTCGGGGATCTTGGCCGCGTTCTCGGGCACGTACTTCTCGATCAGGTCCTGCTTCGCTGCCGCACCGTACCCATCGGCGGGGCCCCCGTGCCACACGTCGAACTCGGGGGCCGCCTTGGCCGCGGCGAGGCGGGCCACCGTCTCACCCGAGCTGAGACGGACGAACGAGGTCTGAATGCCGGTCTCGGCGGTGAACGCCTTGGTCCAGGCGTCACAGACCTCCTCCATGGCGCCACAGGCGACGGTCAGCTTGCCCGAGCCGGCCGCAGGGGCCCCGCTGGCGCCTCCGGGGGTGGCGGAAT
>CALMPQ010000366.1 GCA_937872005.1 uncultured Propioniciclava sp. | reverse complement strand
CGGTCGAGGTCGGCAAGTTCGCCGACCTGGTGCTCTGGGACCCGAAGTTCTTCGGCGCCAAGCCCGACCTGGTCATCAAGGGCGGCATCATCGCGAACGCGGTCATGGGCGACGCCAACGCGTCCATCCCGACCCCGCAGCCGCGCACGATGCGCAACCAGTTCGGCGCCCACGGGCGTGCGCGCGGTGAGTCCAGCCTGGTCTTCATCTCGAAGGCCGCGATGGACGCCGGCGTGCCCGAGGAACTGGGCCTCACCAAGCAGGCCTACGCCGTGCACGGGATCCGCGACCTCACCAAGGCCGACCTCAAGCTGAACAACGCGACGCCCGACATCAAGGTCGACGCGCAGACGTACGAGGTCTCGATCGACGGCGAGGTGCTGACCTCCGAGCCGGCCGAGAAGCTGGCCCTGGCGCAGCGCTACTTCTTGTTCTGACGCCAGCCCGGGGGAGGGCCGTGCACGCCACCACGGCCCTTCCCTTCGGCAGCCTCCCAGAACCTGACGAAGGACACCATGCTCATCACCCAGATCCAGGGCAACGTGCACGACGAGCCGCTGCCCGACGGCACCCACGTGGAGACCATCACGGTCCCCAGTGCGCAGCTGGTCAAGCGCATCCAGCGCCTGCGCACCGACCACGACAACGAGGTGGGCCTGCGCCTGCCCGCCGGCGCGGCCGACCTCCGCGACGGCGACATCCTCTCCCTCGACGGGCACAATGCGATCGTGCTGAAGGTCGAGGCGTCCGATGTGCTGGTGATTCGCGCCCGCACGATCCACGAAATGGCGGTCGTGGCGCACACGCTGGGCAACCGCCACCTGCAGGCGCAGTTCTTCGACGCCGACTCCGAGTACGGGGCCGACGTGATGGTCGTGCAGTACGACCACACGGTGCAGGCCTACCTCGACTCGATCGGCGTCCCGTACGAGCGGATCGACCGGGTCATGCCGGTGCCGTTCCGACACAGCGAGCACACGCATTGAGACCCCTGGCCCTGCTGCTGCAGCTGTCCGACTCGGCCCTGCCCACGGGTGGGTTCAGCCACTCGTTCGGGTTCGAGCAGTACCTGTTCCGTGAGGAGATCCGCGACGCCGAGACCTTTTCGGCGTGGCTGCGGGTCTACATCGCCAACCAGCTCACCTTCACCGACGCCCTCGCCATGCGGCTGCTCTACGAGGGGGCCGACGAGGCCGAGCTGGCCGAGCGCGTCGTCGCCGGCACCATGCCCGCCCAACTGCGCGCCGCCGACATCGCCATGGCCAAGCGCCTGCGCACGATCGGGTCGGACGCCCTGGGCGTCCCGTCCCCCGAGGTCGAGTTGGCGCACCCGGCCCTCGAGTTCGCCCGCATCGCGCGGCATTACGGCGTGCCGTGTGCGGATGCGATCGTGGGTCACCTGACCGGCACGGCCAACACGCTGGTCCAGAACGCCGTGCGCGGCATCCCGATCGGCCAGAGTGACGGCCAACGGGTGGTCACGGCGTCCCACGCGTGGATCGAGCGGGCGCTCGACGTAGTGGCCACACTGGAGGAGGCCGACCTCGGCGCGGTCGCGCCGGGGCTGGAGATCGCCCAGATGCAGCACGAGAAGCTGCGCGCACGCATGTTCATGAGTTGAGGAGAGAGATGAACGACGGACCCATCAAGATCGGCATCGGCGGCCCCGTGGGCGCCGGCAAGACCCAACTGATCGAGCGGATCACGCGGCGCATGTCCGACAAGGTGTCGATGGCCGCGATCACCAACGACATCTACACGATCGAGGACGCGAAGATCCTGGCCGCCACCTCGGTGCTGCCCGAGGACCGCATCATCGGTGTCGAGACCGGCGGCTGCCCGCACACGGCGGTGCGCGAGGACACCTCGATGAACGACGCCGCCGTCGACGAGATGATGCGCCGCCACCCCGACCTCGAGGTGCTGTTCATCGAGTCGGGCGGGGACAACCTGTCGGCGACGTTCAGCCCCGAGCTGGTCGACTTCTCGATCTACGTGATCGACGTCGCGCAGGGGGAGAAGATCCCGCGCAAGGCGGGCCACGGCATGATCAAGTCCGACCTGCTGGTGATCAACAAGACCGACCTGGCGCCGTACGTGGGCGCCAGCCTCGACGTGATGCGGTCCGACACCGAGCGCGTTCGCGGCGAGAACCCCTTCGTGTTCACCAACCTGAAGACCGATGAGGGCCTCGACGAGGTCGAGGCGTGGTTCAACCACGACGTCCTCATGCGCGACCTGGCATGAGTTCACTCGGTTATCAGGCCGCGCCCCCGGTCGTGGGGCCGGCGGGGGAGTTGTCGCTGGTCGCCGGGCCGGCCGGGGGACGGACGTCGCCGGTGCGCACCGAGAGCCGGGGCATCCTGCGGCTGATGAAGCCGCTGTACCTCGACGCGTCGGGCCAGCTCACCTACATCGTCGTGAACCCCGGCGGGGCCTACTTCGGCGAGGTGTGCCGGATGGAGGTCAAGGTCGAGCCCGGGGCGTCCCTGCTGTTGGCGTCGCAAGGGGCGACGCGCATCTACCGGACGCCGAACGAGCCCGCCGTGCAGGTGGCCGAGTTCACGGTGGGGGCGGGCGCGCGGTTCGAGTACATGCCCGAGCAGACGATCGCCTACCGGGACGCCGACTACCGGCAGATCACCTCCCTGGTGGTCGCGGAGGACGCCCAGGCGTTCATCGGTGAGATCGTGACGCCCGGCTGGGACCCGGACGGACTGCCGTTCACCTACACGGCCATGCGGCTGCGGCTCGACGTCCGGGCCCTGGGGGGCGGGCTGGTGTGCTCCGACAACGTGCGGGTGGTGCCCGGTGACCTCGGCGAAGGGATCAGCGGCATCGGGCACATGGAGGGCGAGTCCCACATGGGCAGCGTGCTGGTGGTGGGTCCACATGCGGCTTCTTCCGGGTTCGTGGACGCCGTGCGCTCGTTCGTCTCCGGGTCGGGCCTGGCGCGGGCCGGGGTGACCACCGGCGCTCGGCCCGGGGTGTCGTCGCCGACGGTGCGCGCGCC
>CALMPQ010000365.1 GCA_937872005.1 uncultured Propioniciclava sp. | reverse complement strand
GGTACTGGATGTTCTGCCGGTCGGAGATGTCGGCGGTGTCGCGGGCGAACTCGACGCTGATCTGCGCGACGACGCGCAGCTGGTCGAGCGTCAGCGCGCCGCCATCCATGCGGACGCGCAGCATGAAGTACTCGTCCGAGAGCTCGTCGGCCGACATCGTGCCGGTGCGGCCACCGTCGATGCCCTGCTTGCGCTGGGTGTAGAGGCCCCACCAGCGCATGCGGCCGTGCAGGTCGTCGTGGGGGATCGACGCGAAGCCCTCCCGGGCGTAGGTGGTCTCGATGCGCTCGCGCACGTTCAGGCCGTTGTCGGCGGCCTTGAAGACCTCGTTGGGGTTGAGGGGTTCGTGGCCGTCGACGAGCCACTGCCCGTTGCTGCGGCCCTCGCGGGGCGGACGGACCTTGGCGCCGGGCAGCGCCGCGGAGTGCGTGGTGGTCTCGGTGCTCATGGTTGAAGTTCCTCGGGTTGTGGGCCCCGCTGACCGGACGCGCGCACAAGGGTCACCCCAGATGTGGCGGATGGGTTCCGGGCAACGCGGCCCGGCGGTCAGGAGAGTGCGGGCGCGTCAGCAGCCGCAACAACACTGCGAGGAACGGACGCGCGCGAAGTCCACGTGGGGGCGGCCCACGAGGTCCGGTGCAGTCCAGATCGTCACGTCAGGAAAGGTAGCCCATCACTTCAACTATTGGAAAATTTCGTCCACCATGTGGCCGAAGGTCAGGTGAGCTCCTCCACCAGACCGGTCGCGGACGCCGCGGGTGCGGGCAGGTCGTCGCTCCAGACCAGGGCGTCGAAGGGGCACTCCTCGATGCAGATGCCGCAGTACAGGCACAACGACCAGTCGATCGAGAACGCGTCGAGGATGTTGTGGGTGCGCTGCCGCGGTCCGGGCGGCGAGCCCGGGATCGGCTCGGCGTGGCTCTCCAGGTTGATGCACCAGGTCGGGCACTCGCGCACGCAGATCATGCACGACGTGCAGTTCTCATGGACCAGCTTGATCGACCGGTGGCTCATCGCCGCCTCCGCACCCGACCACCCTGCACGGACGCCGCGATCTCCTCGGGGCTGGCAGGCTCACCGACGCGTTCGCCCCACACCTCCGGGTCCGGGACGCCCGGGGGCACCATCCGCCGCCGCGCGGTCGCGACCTCGCCGGGCTCCTTGCCACCCGGCCAGGGCCGGACGACGCGGGCGGCCAGGACCGCGTCCCGGCGGAGCGGATGCCCGACCGCGCCCTCGCGCAGCAGCAGGGGCCGGTTGTCACCACCCTCGAACTCGACGCCGAAGAATTCACGCACCTCCCGCTCGTGCCAGGTCGCGCCCGGGATCAACTCACGCAGGCTCGCCAGCGACCCACCGTCGCGCGGCACCAACGTCTCGACTCGGACGCCCTCGGCGTCGGCATCGGGAGCCAAGCGCACGATGACCCGGATCGCTTCCTCACGCCCGATCTCGTCCACGGCGCCGAGCCAGTCGAACCAGTGGGCCCCGGCGTCCAACTCTGCGGCCACCGCCGGACGCCAGCCCGCGGCGTCCACCTGCTCGATGCGATCAGGCATGGCGGTACTCCGTCAACGAGTGATGGGCCTCGATGAGCGCGGCGAGCGCCTCGGGGGAGGGCGGGCAGCCGGGGAGGTAGTGGTCGACGGCGACGAGCTGGTCGACGCCCTTGGTGACCACGGGGGAGTCCCAGTACGGCCCGCCCGCGCTCGCGCAGGCGCCGAAGGACACGACCGACGCTCCCGGGTGGGCTTCCACGATGCGACGCACGGCTGGGGCCACGGCGTCCGTCACCGTGCCGGCGACGGCGATCAGCACGCGCGCGTCGGCGGGCGGGGAGGCGAGTTCGGGGCGTCCGAGCACGGCGGCGTCGGTCTCGACGACGCAACAGGCCAGACCGATCGCGCCCACGACGAGCGAGCCGTCGCCGAACCAGTCGTAGTAGCGCACCGCCCCAGCCTGCCACACGCGGCGTCGCACTAGGCTGGGGCCGATCCGACCAACGGGCGGCGAGGGGAGGCCAGCAGTGTTCCGCACGATGGGGGCACGCTTGGCCGGGCTCGTGGCCGACTTCGGGGCCGCCATCCGGCTGCGTCCCGTGCGCATCGGACTCATCGGCACCATCCTGTTGGCGCTGGGATCCTTGTCGCCGGCCTACCTGCCGCAGGCGTCCCCCTACTGGCCGACCATGCGGGCTCTGGGGCTCGACAGTGACCTGGCCCGGGTGCTGTCGACCGGCATGGTGGTCGGCGCGGTCGGGCTGTTGATCGTGGCCTGGTACCGGTTGCGGCCGGCCGTCTACCGCGACGTCAAGCACTGGGCGGTGCTCGCCTGGTGGTCGCTGCCGCTGCTCCTCGCCCCGCCGATCTTCAGCCACGACGCCTACTCGTACGCGGCGCAGGGCTGGCTGATCCACAACGGGCTGAACCCGTACGAGGTGTCGCCGTCGGTGTTGCCGGGCACGTTCGCCGACCAGGTGGCGTGGCTGTGGCGCTACACGCCGGCGCCCTACGGTCCGCTGGGGTTGACCATCTCGCACTGGCTGGTCGACCTGGCCGGGCTCAACCCCTACTACTCGGCGGTCGCGCAACGCTTCCCGGCCCTCGTGGGGGTGGGGCTGATCGTGCACCTGCTGCCCCGCATCGCCCGCCAGATGGGCCTCGACCCACGGCGGACCGCCTGGTTCGCCACCATCAACCCGCTCATGGTCATCGACCTCGTCGGTGGCGCCCACAACGACGCGCTGATGATGGGTCTGGTCGTGCTCGGCATCTGGTGCGCCTACCGGGGCTGGTTCTGGGTGGCGATCCTGACCGTCGGGGTGGCCATGGCGGTGAAGCAGCCCGCACTGCTGGCCGCCCTGCCGGTGGCGGTGATCGGGTCGGGCTGGGCGTCCTGGCGGCCGCCGGACGTGCTGCGGTTCCTGCCCCGCGTGCTGGTGGCGCTGGCCGGGGTGGTGGGCGTGTTCGCGGGCATCTCGGTGCTGACCGGGCTCGGGTTCGGCTGGCTGAACGCCGTGTCGGTGCCCGGCATGATCGTGACGCTGGCGCCGTTCAGCATCCTGGGCTGGGCGCTGCAGCAGGGCTTCGCCGCGATCGGGCTGCCGGGTCTGGCCGAGATGGCGCCGGGCGTGACCAAGATCCTGTCGTACGTGGTGGCCTTCGGGCTGCTGGCCTGGCTCGCCGTGCGCTATCTCCGCACCCGCCCGATCACCTTCTTGGCCTGGGGCTACCTCGCCTTCGCCGTCTTCGGGCCGGCCCTGCACACGTGGTACCTGCTGTGGGGAGCCCTGTTCCTGCCGCTCGCGCGCACCAGCGCCCGCACCCTGCGTTCGGCGGCCGTGCTCACGTCGGTGCTGCTGGTCTACGGCGCCGGCAACCTCGCCTGGCGCAATGACGCGGTCGCGCTGGCGCTCGCGGCGCTGGCCGCGGCGGCCGTGTGGCTGGTGCTGCGCCGACGGCGTCCGGCCCCCATCGCGCACCCCGACCTGGCGACCGACGTGCCCGTGGGCTCCACCCACGAGGCGGACTCGACCCGTACCCTGACTCGCGACAACGAAGGAGTGACCCATGAGTGACGACGAACTGATCGTCGAGGCCCGCGAGGGTGTCGGACGCCTGGTGCTGAACCGCCCCCGCGCCATCAACGCCCTGACCCCCAGCATGCTGCGCGGCATCCACGCCGCGCTCGACGACTGGGCCTCGGACGGATCGGTCGTGCGCGTCGAGATCTCCGGCGCGGGGGAGCGCGGCCTCTGCTCGGGCGCCGACGTCCGCGCCCTGCGCCAGCACGTGCTCGACGGCGGCGACTTCATGGAGTTCTTCGAGGTCGAGTACGCGATGAACTCCGCGATCAAGAACTTCCCCAAGCCGTACGTCGCGCACCAGCGCGGCATCACGATGGGTGGCGGCCTGGGTGTCTCGGCCCACGGCTCGCGGCGCATCGCCTACCCCGACTCGGTCTTCGCGATGCCCGAGACGATCATCGGCTTCACCCCCGACGTCGGGATCCTGTACTACCTCGCTGCCGCTCCGGGCGAGTTGGGCACGCACGTCGCCCTGACCGGCAACGCCATCAACGCCTCGGACGCCGTGCTCGTCGGGTTGGCCGACGAGATCGCCACCGACGAGGGGGACGCCCCCGCCTCGGTCCTCGAGGGCTGGCGGTCCTGGATCGACGAGTGCTACGCCTCCGATGACCCGGCCGAGATCGTGGCCGCGCTGGAGGCGTCCGAGGACGACGACGCGCGGGCGGCCGCCGCCGACCTGCGCAAGCGCTGCCCGCTGTCGGTGGCGGCGGCGCTGGAGGCGATCCGTCGCGCCCGGTCGATGAGCAGTGTCGACGAGGTGCTCGCCCAGGACCTCGTCCTGGCCCGCAACCTCATCGGACGCCCCGACTTCGCCGAGGGCGTCCGCGCGCAGTTGGTCGACAAGGACCGCAACCCGACCTGGCAGCACGCCCGCATCGAGGACGTCACCCGCGACGAGGTGCTCGCCTGCTTCGCCTGATCCGCCGAGGGCTTGTGTCTTCTGCGCCGAGGGCTTGTGTTCAGAGCGCGTAGTCGACGACCACCGGTGCGTGGTCGCTGATCCGCGCGTCGGCGGACTCCTCGCGGTCGGTCCCGGCGGCCACGGCCGTGCGGGCCAGGCCGGGGGAGGCGAGGTGGTAGTCGATCCGCCAGCCGGAGTCGCGGTCGAAGGCGCCGGGCATCCAACTCCACCAGGAGTAGGGCCCCTCCTCGTCGGGGCGCACCGACCGCACGACGTCGACGAGCGTGCGCGGCCCGAGCAGGGAGCCGAACCACTCACGCTCCTCGGGCAGGAAGCCCTCCTTCTGGCCGGCGCCGCGCCAGTTCCTCAGGTCGGCGCGGGTGTGCGCGACGTTGAAGTCGCCCATGACGAGGAACTCCCGGCCCTCGCCTGCTGCCCGGCGGCGGGCGGTGACCAGATAGGCGCGGAACGACGCCAGGAAGCGCATCTTGCGCCGGTACTTGGGGAGGTCAGCCTCGGGGCCGACCTTGGGGGCGCCCTTGGTCACGTAGACCGAACCGACCGT
>CALMPQ010000364.1 GCA_937872005.1 uncultured Propioniciclava sp. | reverse complement strand
CTGCTACGGTCTGTAGTGCGTCAGCCGCCGAGGGCTGGCACTTCAGTCGCTGATCCAAAGGAGGACAGCCCATGCAGAGAGACATGATCCGGCGAGACCTGGTCCAACTGGACCTGGACGTGGCAGATCGAGACGAGTTCTTCGACCGGGCGGTCGATGAACTGCTGCGCCTGGGCTGCGTCAAGGAGTCGTTCCGGGAGGCGATCAAGACTCGCGAGTCAACCTTCCCCACGGCGCTGCCGACCCAGCCGGAGGCCGTGGCGATCCCTCACGCGGATCCCGAGCACCTCAACGAGCCGTTCATCATGGCGGTGCGCCTGAAGACCCCCGTTGGCTGGCAGGAGATGGGGCGCAATGACTCCACGCTCCTCGTGCGGTTCGTGTTCCTCCTCGGCTTCACCCGGACTGACGGGCACGTGAAGCTGCTCCAGGTGCTCCTGAAGAACCTGCAGAAGCCCGAGTTCATGGCCTCGCTCGACAGCGCGACTACTGCTGACGAGTACTTCACCATCGTCCACGCGATGCGCGGACTCTCCGACTAACCCAATTGGAAAGGAATCACAACCATGGCAGCAAAGGTCATCGTCGCTTGCGGGAGCGGCGTCGCAACATCCCAGACGGTCGCGAGCAAGGTCAACCGCATGCTGAAGGAGGCGAAGGTCGAGGCCGAGGTCGAGGCCGTGGACCTGAAGTCGGTGGACAGGCACCTCACGAACGCCGCCGCGTACATCACGATCGTGCGTGAGGCGAAGGAGCGCGACATCCCCATGATCAACGGGATTGCCTTCCTCACCGGGATGGGCCAGGACCAGGAGTTCAAGAAGCTGGTTGACGCCATCAACGCCTACAACGCCCGCCAGCGGTAACGCCTGGCCCGGATTACACGAACGGAATCCACCATGGAAATTCTCCAGAATTCCATCAACTTCCTCTTGTCGCTGGGAGCGGCCATCTTCGTTCCCATCATCATCATCATCGCGGGCCTGATCGTTCGGATGAAGGTGAAGGATGCCATCTCGTCGGGCATCATCCTCGGTGTCGCCTTCTCGGGCATGATGATGCTGATCAGCTTCATGTCCGAGGCGATCACCCCGGCTGCCGAGAGCATGGCCCAGACGATCGGTGTCTCCCTCCCCATCACCGATGGAGGCTGGACCACGATGTCGACCATCTCGTGGTCCTGGCCCTGGGCGTTCCTCATGTTCCCCCTGGTCATCGGCATCAACATCCTGCTCATCATCCTGAAGCAGACCAACACGTTCAACGCCGACCTGTGGAACGTGTGGGGGAAGATCTTCACGGCCGTGGCCGTGTACTACATCACCGACAGCGTGGCGCTTGCCTTCGTTATCGCCGGAGTACAGGCCATCTTCGAGTTGAAGA
>CALMPQ010000363.1 GCA_937872005.1 uncultured Propioniciclava sp. | reverse complement strand
GTAGCGCCGGGCCCGTGCGGCCCGACGCTTCCTGCGTGGTTGGGCCATGACGCGGAGGAGTTCCTCGCGCAGGGCGTCACCCAGGCCCGCGCAGAACGCCTCGCGCTCGACCGAAGGCTCCTCGGGCTCCAGGATCACCCGGTCGACGATCCCGGCCGCCAACAGGTCGGCGGACCGGACGCCCTGCGTCGTGGCCATGTCTGCGGCCCGGTCGGTCGTGCGGTGCATGATCGCCGACGCGCCCTCGGGGGGTAGGGGCGCCAGCCACGCGTGCTGGCTGGCCAGGACCCGGTCGGCCGGGTTGAGCGCGAGCGCGATGCCGCCGGTGCCCTGGCCCATCAGCAGGCTCACGGTGGGCGTGGGCAGGGCGATCAGGTCGGCCAGCGTGCGCGCGATCTCGGGGGCCAGACCGCGCTCCTCGGCCTCCTTGCTCAGGGCCGCTCCGGGGGTGTCGATCACCGACACCAGCGGCAGCCGTAGTTCCCGCGCCAGCCGGACGCCGCGGCGCACCTCACGCAGCGCTGCCGCATCCAACGGCGTGGCCTGGTCGTCGCGGTCCTGGCCGACGACCACGCAGGGCGCCTCGCCGAAGCGGGCCAGGGCGAGCACCGAGCCCGGGTGCGACTCGCCGTCGCCGGTGCCGTTGAGCAGGGTGACGTCCGTGGCCGCCACCGCCAGCAGGTCGCGGATCCCCGGGCGGTCCTCGCGGCGGGTCCTCAGCACGGACTCCCAGGCGGGGACGTCCGGCAGGGCGACGGCGTCCGGGACCGGGGGAGCGACGGCGTGCGCCTCGGAGGTCAGGCCAGCGTCGCGGCGGGCCATCATCACGGTGAGCAGGCGGTGCAGGGCATCGGCGAGCTCCTCGGGCGGGCAGACGGCGTCGATGACGCCGCGCTCGGCAAGGTTGTCCGACAGTTGCACCCCCGAGGGGAAGGGTTCGCCGTACAACGCCTCGTAGACGCGCGGGCCGAGGAACCCGACCAACGCGCCGGGCTCGGCCAGGGTCACGTGGCCCAGCGACCCCCACGAGGCGAAGACCCCGCCCATCGTCGGGTGGCGCAGGTAGGTGAGGTAGGGGAGGTTGGCGTCCTTGTGGGCGACGACGGCCCCGGTGATCTTCACCATCTGCAGGAACGCCGGGGTGCCCTCCTGCATGCGGGTCCCCCCGCCGATCGGGAAGGCGATGAGGGGCAACCCCGCGGCGGTCGCCCGCTCGATCGCGGACGTGATGAACTCGCCACCCGCGATGCCGATCGACCCGCCCATGTGCGCGCCGTCGCCGGCCACCCACGCCACGCGGCGCCCGCGCAGGTCGGCTTCGCCGGCCAGGACCGCCCCGTCGGTGACGGGCAGTTCCCACGGCGAGACATCGGTGAAGACGATCGACAACAGTTCCTGGACGGACGGGCGCGGCATTGCAACCTCCGGGTCGGCGATGTCCCCGAGGCTAGCCCCGCGGGGTCTCGCCGACGATTCGGGGTGCCCCTACCGCTCGCGCCGACGGAGGTAGCGCTCGAACTCGTAGGCGATCTCGTCGCCGGTGGCCTCGGCGGTGTCGTAGCGCACCTCGAGCGTGCTGACGTACTCGGCGACGTCGGGGTCCTCGGCGACGAGATCCGTGACGCGGGATTCCCACGTGGCGGCGTGTTCGGGCAACTCCCGGGCGTCCAGGTCGACGTCGATGAACTCGCCCACGCGTTGCAGCAGCGCGAGCGTCGCCTTCGGGTTGGGCGGCTCGGCCACGTAGTGGGGCACGGACGCCCAGAGGCTGGTGGTCGTCAGCCCGGCGTCCCGGCACGCCTGGGCGAGGACGCCCACGATGCCGGTCGGGCCCTCGTAGTCGGTGCCATCCTCCGAGACGGGGACGGGCCGGCTGTGCGGGGCATCGGCCAGCATGGCCCCCATGGCGATGACCCGCTCGGGCTCGATCGACCGGAACGCGGACACCAACGCCCCACAGAACGCCCTCCACCGCACGTTCGGCTCGGGCCCGTTGACGAGCACCAGGTCGCGGTCGCGCAGGTGGGCGACCAGCAACTCGGTGGTGGCCCACTGCACCGACCGTTCTCCGTTGTCCTGCCGCACGAGCACCGGCCGGTTCTCGGTGAGGTCGTAGTAGTCGTCGGGGTCGAGTTGGAAGCCGAACTCCGTCTCGTAGACGTCGGTGAGGTGGTCGATGACACCCGTCGCGGCGTCCCCGGCATCGTTCCACCCGCTGAAGGCGAACAGCACCACCGGACGCCGCAGGTCGGTGAGCCGCGTGGGAACCATGCGCGCCACGATAGCGCGGTGGGCGCCCCCCGACCGGGACGGTCCCGCTGGGTATCCTGTGCCGGTGATCGAAACCCTTGCCACCGCCTTGTCCCGCCGCGTCGTCGTCGCCGACGGGGGCATGGGGACGATGCTGCAGGGCTACGACCTCACCGTCGAGGGCGACTTCGCCGGGCTCGAGGGTTGCAACGAGATCCTGAACGTGACCCGGCCCGACGTGGTCGAGGAGATCCACGCCGCCTACCTCGCCGCGGGCGCCGACGCCGTGGAGACCAACACCTTCGGCACGAACCTGTCCGCCCTGGCCGAGTACGACATCCCCGAGCGCATCGCCGAGCTCGCCGAGGCCGGTGCCCGCATCGCGCGCAGGGCCGCGGACGCGGCGTCCACCCCCGACCGGGCCCGCTGGGTGCTGGGTTCGATCGGCCCCGGCACGAAGCTGCCCAGCCTCGGCCACGTCGGTTTCACCACGCTGCGGGACGCCTACCAGATCCAGTCGGAGGCCATGCTGCGCGGCGGCATCGACGCCTTCCAGATCGAGACGTGCCAGGACCTCCTCCAGACCAAGGCCGCCGTACAGGCCGCCCACCGCGCCATGCGGGCGCTGGGCCTCGATGTGCCCGTGCTCGTCAACGTCTCGATCGAGACCAACGGCACCATGCTGCTGGGCTCCGAGATCGGGGCTGCCCTGGCCGTTCTCGAGCCGCTCGGCATCGACGTCATCGGCCTGAACTGTTCCACCGGCCCCGCCGAGATGAGCGAGCACCTACGCCACCTGGGCCGCTTCGCCCGCATCGGCGTGGGCTGCATGCCGAACGCCGGCCTGCCCGAGCTGACCAAGGACGGCGCCCGCTACCCGCTCGGCCCCGAGGGCTTCACCGCGGCGCTCGACCAGTACGTCGACGAGTTCGGCCTCACCTTGGTCGGCGGCTGCTGCGGCACCACGCCCGAGCACATCCGCCAGCTCTCGGACGCCGTGCGCGGTCGCGAACTCAAGCACCGCGAGGTGCCCACCACCGGCTCCGGTGGGGCGACGGTGTCGAGCCTCTATGCCGAGACCCCGCTGAGGCAGGACACGTCGTACCTCTCGATCGGCGAGCGCACCAACGCGAACGGCTCGAAGGCTTTCCGCGAGGCCATGCTCGCCGGCAACTGGGACGAGTGCGTCGACATCGCCAAGGGCCAGTCCCGCGAGGGTGCGCACCTGCTCGACCTGTGCGTCGACTACGTCGGCCGCGACGGGGTCGCGGACATGAAGGAGCTGGCGTCCCGCATCGGCACCGCCGTGCCGCTGCCGATCGTGCTCGACTCCACCGAGCCGCCCGTCATCCAGGCCGGGCTGGAGGCCCTCGCGGGCCGCTGCACCATCAACTCGGTCAACTTCGAGGACGGCGACGGCCCCGAGAGCCGCTTCGGCCGGATCATGCCCCTGGTCAAGGAGCACGGCGCCGCCGTCGTCGCCCTGACCATCGACGAGGAGGGCCAGGCCCGCACCGCCGAGTGGAAGGTCCGGGTCGCCGAGCGCCTCATCCGCCAGCTCGTCGACGACTGGGGGATGAAGACCTCCGACATCATCGTCGACTGCCTCACCTTCCCGATCGGCACCGGTCAGGAGGAGACCCGCCGCGACGGCATCGAGACCATCGAGGCGATCCGCGAGATCCGCCGCCGGTACCCCGACGTGCAGACCACCCTGGGCGTCAGCAACGTCAGCTTCGGCCTCAACCCGGCCGCGCGCGTCGTGCTCAACTCGGTCTTCCTCAACGAGTGCGTGGACGCCGGGCTCACCTCGGCGATCGTCCACCCGTCCAAGATCCTCCCGATGGCGCGCATCCCCGAGGAGCAGCGCGAGGTCGCGCTCGACATGGTCTACGACCGGCGCCGCGAGGGGTACGACCCCCTGGCGAAGTTCCTGGAGCTGTTCGAGGGCGTCACCACCGCCGACACCGAGGCCGCCCGCGCCGAGGAGCTCAAGGCGCTGCCGCTGGGCGAGCGCCTCCAGCGCCGCATCGTGGACGCCGACGACAAGGGCCTGTACGACGACCTCGACGAGGCGCTCACCACCAAGCCCGCCCTCGAGATCGTCAACGAGGACCTGCTGGCCGGCATGAAGACGGTCGGCGAGCTCTTCGGCTCGGGCCAGATGCAACTCCCGTTCGTGCTCGCCAGCGCCGAGGTGATGAAGAAGTCGGTGGCCCACCTTGAGCCGCACATGGAGAAGTCCGACGACGAGGGCAAGGGCACGATCGTGCTCGCCACCGTCAAGGGCGACGTGCACGACATCGGCAAGAACCTGGTCGACATCATCCTGACCAACAACGGCTACACGGTCGTCAACCTCGGCATCAAGCAGCCCGTCGGCACGATCATCGAGGCCGCCATCGCCCACAACGCCGACGCCATCGGCATGTCGGGCCTGCTGGTGAAGTCGACCGTCGTCATGCGCGACAACCTCCTCGAACTCGAGCAGCGCGGGCTGATCGACAAGCCCGTGCTCCTCGGCGGCGCCGCGCTCACCCGCGCCTACGTCGAGCAGGACCTCAACTCGATGTACTCCGGCGAGGTCCGCTACGCCCGCGACGCCTTCGAGGGCCTCAACCTCATGGACGCCGTGATGGCCGTCAAGCGCGGCGAGGCCGACGCCCTCCCGGCCCCACGCGAGCGGCGCGTCCAGGGCAAGACCCGCCAGGAGGAGCCCGACGAGGCGCTGTACGCCGACACCACCCGCTCCGACGTGGCCCGCCGCATCGACGTGCCGACCCCGCCGTTCTGGGGCAGCCGCGTCGTCAAGGGCATCAAGCTCGCCGACGTCGCCGAGTGGCTCGACCACCGCGCCACCTTCATGGGCCAGTGGGGGCTGCGCGGCGGGCGCGGCGGCTCGGGCGCCACCTACGAGGAGCTCGTCGAGACCGAGGGCATCCCGCGGCTGCGCACGTGGCTGGACCGGATCCACACCGACGGCCTGGCCGAGTTCGCCGTCACGTACGGCTACTGGCCCTGCCACTCCGAGGGCAACACGCTCATCGTGGGCGCCCCCGATGAGCCATCGCGTGAGCTCACCCGGTTCACGTTCCCCCGGCAGTCCCGCGACAAGCGCCTCTGCCTGGCCGACTTCTTCCGGGACGCCGACGAGGCGGTCGAGCTCGGCCCCGACGTGATCGCGTTCCAGCTCGTCACCATGGGGTCGCGCGTCGCCGAGGCGACCGGCGAATTGTTCGCCGAGAACTCCTACCGCGACTACCTCGAACTGCACGGCCTGTCGGTGCAGCTCACCGAGGCGTTGGCCGAGATGTGGCACGCCCGCGTCCGGGAGGACCTCGGGCTGAGCGGGCAGGGCGACGCCGACGTGGACGCCATGATCCGCGACCAGGCCTACCGCGGGTCCCGGTACAGCTTCGGCTACCCGGCGTGCCCCGACCTCGCCGACCGCGCGAAGCTGGTCGACCTCGTCGAGCCGGGGCGCATCGGCGTCGTGCTGAGCGAGGAACTGCAACTCCACCCCGAGCAGTCGACCGACGCGCTCGTCGTCCACCACCCGGAGGCCAAGTATTTCAATGCACGGTGACCTGACCCCCGGCGTCGACATCCCCGCCGCCCTGCTGTGGGACTTCGACGGCACGCTCGTCGACTCCGAGAAGTCCTGGCATGCCGCCGAGGCGCGCCTGATGCGCGAGTGGGGCGGGGGCGAGATGACCCCCGAGCAGCACCACCAGCTCGTCGGCAACTCACTGCGCGACAGCGCGCTGGCCATCATGAAGTGGACCGGGCGCGCCGACGAGGGGCTGGACCCCGACCACTGGGCGGGCGTCCTCAACGAGTACGCGCTGGAGGAGATGACGGTCGTCGGCGTCGAGTTCCGACCCGGAGCGCGGGAGTTCCTGGAAGCGGCCCGGGCGGCGGGCGTCCGGTGCGCGCTGGTGTCGGCGTCCTGGACGCGCGTGCTGGACCACATCGTCGCGACGATGCCCGAGGGCAGCTTCGAGGTCGTCGTCGGCGGCGACCAGGTGACGAACGGCAAGCCCGACCCGGAGCCGTACCAGCTGGCCGCCCGCAAGCTGGGCCTGCCCCTGCGCGACTGCCTGGCGCTGGAGGACTCGATCCCCGGCACGACCTCGGCCGAGCGGGCCGGGGTGGCGACGCTGGGGATCCCGTTCGAGCAGGACATCCAGCCCGCCAGGCGACGCCGCCTCGTGCCCACGCTGGCGGGCTTCACGCTCGCCGAGGCCGGGGCTGTCTGGCGTGAGTTGCGCGATGCGTAGGTGGCTGGTCCTCGCGGCGTCCGCGATGCTGCTGGTGGGGTGCACGGGCCAACCACCCGCCCCTGAACCCAACCCCGTGGAGACCACGGCGCCGACGCCCACGCCGCCACCGCGTCCCTTCACGGTGACGACCACCGAGGTGCCGACGACGTACGACCCGGCCGCCGCGCAGACCGCCGCCGACGCGCTCGTCGCCCTCAACGCGTTCAGCCGGCTGATGGTCGTGCACCCCGAGGGGGGCGCGCTGAAGCCCGACCTGGCTCGCGACTGCCTCTACACCTCGCCGACGACCTACCAGTGCGACCTGGCGCCGGGCCTGACCTTCCACAACGGCCACGCCCTGACGGCAGCCGACGTGAAGTTCAGCATCGAGCGCGCCTACCGCCTCAGCGTGACCCGCAGCTCGATCCAGCTGTTCGACTCGCTGGAGCGCGTCGACGTCGTCGACGACCAGACGGTGTCCTTCGTGCTCAAGTACGCCGACACCCAGTTCGGGTACGCGCTCGCCACCCCGGCGGCCAGCATCGTCGACGAGGAGCTGTACGACCCCGACGCCGTCCGCCCCAACGAGGCCCAGGTGGTGGGATCGGGGCCCTACCAGCTCGTCACCACGGCCCCCGACCACCTCGTGTTCGAGCGCTTCGCCACCTACACGGGCGCGCAGCCGGGTGGGATCGGGACGATCCGCGTCGGCTTCGCCCCCGACAGTGCGGCGGTGGAGCAGGCGGTCGCCGAGGTGGCCACGGACGTGGTGTGGCGCAGCCTGAACCCTGCAGCGCTCCAGCGGCTGGAGGCCGAGATGGAGGCCAACGACGGGGCGACCAAGTCGGGTTTCACCCGGGTGGACCTGCCGCAGATTCGCGTCCAGCGCCTCGTGTTCCACCCCGCCTCGCCGTACCGGGAGAACCCCGCCGTCCGCGGCGCGGTGGCCGCGGCGCTCCAGGCGGACCGGACCCTCGGCTCGATCGTTCCCCCCACGGTCGAGGGCTCCGTGCCGTCGTTCCCCGTCGGCGGCGCCGCCGAGGTGCCCGACCTGGGTGGTCAGCGACTCCGCCTGACGCTGGGGTACTCGTCCAAGGCTCCTGGCCAACGGGACCTGGCGTCCATGTTGCGGGACCGGCTGGAGGAGACCGCGGGCATGTCGGTGCAGCTGGTGCCCGACACCAACGACGCGGACCTGCTGCTCACCGACCGCTCCGCGTGGGTGAACACGGCGTTCGGGTGGCTGCAGAGCTACGTCGACGACGCCCTGCCGGGCTCGCGCGCCAAGGTCGACGACCTCGTGCGGCGTGCCCGCGAGACGACCGACCCCACCACCCGGGAGGCGCTGCTGGCCGAGATCCAGCAGCAGGCGGCGGTCGACCTCACCGTCCTCCCCATCTCGATCGGCCCCGAGACGATGCTGCTCGGGCCGGGCACCTCCCTGCAGGGCCAAGCCTTCGGCCCCGCCTGGCAACTCGGACTCTGGAGCCTGCGTGACTGACGCCCTGTACCCGACCACGACCGGCCCCCTCCAGGAGGGGGAGCGCGTGACCATGAGCGACGCCAAGGGTCGCCGCCATTCGGTGAAGCTGCGTGCCGGCGGGGTGTTCCACACCACCAAGGGCGGGATCAACCACGACGACCTGATCGGCGGACCCGAGGGCGTCGTGGCGACGTCGGTGAACGGCGACCAGTTCCTGGTGTTCCGGCCGCTGATGCACGACGTGATGGTGTCGATGCCCCGCGAGGCCGCAGTCATCTACCCCAAGGACGCCGCGCACATCCTCATGCAGACCGACATCTTCCCGGGCGCGCGCGTGCTGGAGGCCGGGGTCGGGTCGGGCGCGTTGACGATGGCGCTGCTGCGCGCGTTGGGGCCGACGGGCCGGCTGTGGAGCTACGAGCGACGCTCCGAGTTCGCCGAGGTGGCCAAGAAGAACGTGGCC
>CALMPQ010000362.1 GCA_937872005.1 uncultured Propioniciclava sp. | reverse complement strand
TGACCCGGGAACCTCGTCCCGGCGTAACAGCGTTATCGGCCTGCTCGATTTTCGAGGCTGGCCGAATTGACCAGTCCGACTGATGTGTTGAACGGTCAACTCACAACGGGAAGGCCGAAACCGCCGATGGTGACAGGGCCTGCCCATAATCCCCGGGCGTGAAGCCACGCATCCATCCCCTCAGCGGCACCGGAGCCCTCACCTGGCGGCCACGTTCCGATGCCGATCAGGCCTATGCCCGCGCAGCCGTGAAGCGCCAGCAGCTCCAGCGTCTCCTGCCCACGATCTACGCCCATCCAGGCCCGGTGACGCTCCCACTCAAGGCCGCCGCCACCATGCACGCCTACCCCGACGCGGTCATCACCGGGCAGAGCGCGGCTGCCTTGAGCTGGTGGCCCCAACTCAGTCCGGGCACCCTCACCGCCGCACGCGTCGGCAAGGGGCGACCCGTTCCAGGCTTCCGGTGGGAGCAGCGCCCCATCCCTGACGACCTCGTCGTCGACCACCACGGGCTCAGGCTCACCAACGCGGCGCTCACGGTGCTGGACCTCATCCCCGACAAGGGTGGCAACGCGATCGATGAGGCGCTCCGCCGCAAGGCGTGCACGTTGGCCGACCTGTGGCGAGCCTTCGAACTCACCCCGGGCCGACCTGGCAACGAACAGCGCCGCATCCTGCTGCACGACTCCCGCGACGAGCCCTGGTCAGAAGCCGAACGTGACCTGCACCAGCACTACCGCGCTTGCGAACTCCCCTACACCTACCAGACGAACTTCTGGGTCAGCCTCAGCGATGGTCGCCGCACGGCGCTGGACTTCGCGATCCCGGTTCTGCGGCTTGCCTTCGAGGCCGACGGCTACCAGTTCCACGGTTCCCGCGGTGCCTTCGAGTACGACCGAGACCGCGACACCGACCTGTCGGCGCAGGACTGGCAGATCCACCGCTTCAGCGCGAGCTTCCTCGACCACGAGGGCGGGCAGGTGGAGCGACGCATCCGGGCGATCGTGCGGCATCGAGCACGGCACTTGGGCATGCCTTTGCCTTAGCGTGCCCGCGGGTGCGCGGTCAGGAACACCTCGCGCAGGTGCTCCACGGTCACCAGCGTGTAGATCTGGGTCGTCGTCACCGACGCGTGGCCGAGCAACTCCTGCACCACGCGCACGTCGGCGCCGCCGTCGAGCAGGTGGGTGGCGAACGAGTGCCGCAGGGTGTGCGGGCTCACCGGCACGGCGATCCCCGCCTCCTCGGCGCAGGCCACCAGGACGTTGAACGCCGACTGCCGGCTGAGCCGGCCGCCGCGGCTGTTGAGCAGCAACGCCGGCCCGGGCCGCGCCGCCTTGGCGATGAAGCCGGGGCGCCCCCGCACCAGCCAGTCCCCGATCGCCGACCGCGCATACGAGCCCAAGGGCACGATCCGCTCCTTGCGGCCCTTGCCGAACAGCCGCAGCCCGAGGTCGGGGTCGTCGAGCTGCGCCGTGACGTCATCGACATCGAGCGAACACACCTCCGACACGCGCGCCCCCGTCCCGTAGAGCAACTCGAGCAACACGGCATCGCGCAACCCCACCGGCGTGGTTCGGTCCGGCACCTCCAGCAGCGCTTGCACTTGGTCAAGCGACAACGCCTTCGGCAACCTCTTCCCCTGCCGGGGCGGCGACACCCGCGCGGCGGGGTTCTCGACCGCCTCGCCATCGCGCACCGCGAACGCATGGAACGACCGCACCGCCGCCACCGCCCGGGCCACGCTCGACGCCGCCAGGGCCGGCCGGTCCGATCCCCCGGCACGCAGCCACGCCGCGAACTCCTGCACCTGGTCGGCCCGCACCTCGTCCACCGAGCCCACGCCCGAGGCCCCCAGGAACCCCACATACCGAGCCAGGTCGCGCCGGTAGGCCGCCACCGTGTTCACCGAGGCACCCACCTCGGCCTCGAGGTGGTCGAGGTAGGCACCGACGACGCGCTCCAGCGAACTCAACGCGGCCGGGTCTCCCCGCCCAGCGCGTGAATCTGCGCATCCCGCACGGCCTTGACTTCCCGCGCCGGCCACGGCGCATCCGCCACCCGCAACTCATCCACCCGCCCGGTCCGCAGTGCCGCGTACGCGGCCAGCACCCCCACCACCATCGTCGGGTTCTGCACCCGCCCGGCGTACACGGCGTCGACCACGTCGTCCAGGGCCACGAGGCAGACTTCCATGTCGGCCTCCTCGTGCTCCACCACGAAGCCATCCGGGCGGCCCACCGACGACAACCCCCGCGCCAGGAACACCCGCAACGTCTCCTGCAGGCAGCCCGGCGACGTCATGTAGTCCACCAGCACCCGCCAGTCGGACGCCGCGAGCTCGACCTCCTCGGCCAATTCCCGCTGGGCGGCGCCCACGAAGGACACGTCATCAGCGTCCAGCAGTCCGGCCGGGGGCTCGACCAAGCGGAACCCGACCGGGTGCCGCAACTGTCGCACCACCACGACGCGCTCGAACTCGTCCAGCGCGATCACCCCAACCGCCCCGGGGTGCAGCAGGTAGTCGCGCTTCATCAACGAGCGGTCGGGGGTCTCGACCTCGTCGCGCACGAAGTCCGACACCAGCCCACCGCCCAGCAGCGTGTGCGAGCGCACCGGCCACGCCACGACCTCGTCGGTGACTTCGTCGCCGGCCAGCACCCGAAGATGATCCATGGCGTCAGTCAACCAGACGCTGGCTCCGGTGCCGCGCCACCGCCGCACCCAACAGCCCGGCGAACAGGGGGTGCGCCCGCGTCGGGCGCGACTTGAACTCGGGGTGCGCCTGCGTCGCCACGAACCACGGGTGCAGGGAGCGGTCCAGCTCGACGAACTCGACCAGGCGTCCGTCGGGCGAGGTCCCCGAGACCCGCAGCCCCGCCTCCTCGACCTGCGGCCGGTACGCGTTGTTCACCTCGTACCGGTGCCGGTGCCGCTCGCTCACCTCGGTCGACCCGTACGCCTCCGCCACCAGCGACCCCGGCTCGAGCACCGCCGGGTAGGAGCCCAGCCGCATCGTGCCGCCCAGGTCGCCGGCACCCTCGACGAACGCCTCCTGCTCGGCCATCGTCGAGATCACCGGGTGCTTCGTGCCCGGGTCGAACTCCGTGGACGCCGCCCCCTCCAGCCCGCACAACGACCGGGCCACCTCCATCACCATGCACTGCAGGCCGAGGCACAACCCCAGCACGGGCACCTGGTTCTCGCGGGCCCACGTCAACGCGGCCAGCTTCCCCTCGACCCCGCGGATCCCGAACCCACCCGGTACGACGATGCCGTCGACGTCCCCCAGCAACCGCGCGGCTCCCTCGGGCGTCACGCAGCCGTCGGAGGCCACCCAGCGGATGTTCGCCCGCACCCCGTGGTGGAACGCCCCGGCCCGCACCGCCTCGGTGACCGACAGGTAGGCGTCGGGCAGGTCGATGTATTTGCCGACCAGCGCGATCGTCACCTCCTCCTTCGGGTGGCGCACGCGCTCCAACAACTCGTCCCACCGCGCCCAGGCCACGTCGCGGAAGGGCACGTCCAGGCGGCGCACGACGTAGGCGTCCAGACCCTCGTCGAACAGCACCTTCGGGATCTCGTAGATCGACGACGCGTCGGGGCACGAGACCACCGCCTCCTCGTCGACGTCGCACATCAGGGCGATCTTGCGCTTGATCGAGTCGGGCACATCACGCACACAGCGGGCCACGATCGCGTCGGGCGTGATGCCGACCTGGCGCAGCGCCGCGACCGAGTGCTGGGTGGGCTTGGTCTTGAGTTCCCCCGAGGGCCCGATGTACGGCACCAGCGACACGTGCAGGAAGAAGCAGTTCTCGCGGCCCACCTCGCGACGCACCACCCGGGCCGCCTCGAGGAACGGCAGCGACTCGATGTCGCCGACCGTCCCGCCGATCTCGTGAATGACGACGTCGGTGCCCTTGCGCGCCATCGCCATCATGTCGTCGCGGATCTGGTTCGTGATGTGCGGGATCACCTGCACCGTGTCGCCCAGGTAGTCGCCGCGGCGCTCCTTGGCGATGACGGTGGAGTACACCTTGCCGGTGGTCACGTTGGCATCCGCACTGAGATCCACGTCGAGGAAGCGCTCGTAGTGGCCGATGTCCAGGTCGGTCTCGGCGCCGTCCTCGGTCACGAACACCTCGCCGTGCTGGAACGGGTTCATGGTGCCCGGGTCCACGTTGAGGTACGGGTCGAGTTTCTGCATGGTCACCCGCAGCCCGCGGGCCACCAACAACGAGCCGAGGCTGGACGCCGTCAGGCCCTTCCCGAGCGAGGAGGCGACGCCCCCGGTGACGAAGATGTGCTTGGTCAGGTTCGTGCCCACGGGCCTCCAGCATACGGAGCGGACGGCCCCGGCACGCCCGCGCCATGTTCCAACTGCGTTACACGTGGACGCCACCACTACAGTGGTGCCCCCACAAGGGCAGACGCCGGAAGGACCCCCATGCGCATCCCCCGCACCCTCGCCATCGTGCTCGCCGGAGGGAAGGGCTCACGCCTGGGCTCCCTCACCGACGACACCGTCAAGCCGGCCCTCCCCTTCGCCGGCACCTACCGGCTGATCGACATCGCCCTGTCGAACCTCGCGCACTCCCACCTCTCCGACGTGTGGATCGCCGAGCAGTACCTCCCCCACTCCCTCAACGACCACCTCGCGCAGGGCCGCCCCTGGGACCTCGACCGCCTCCACGGCGGCCTCCAGGTGCTCGCCCCGTTCGAGGGGGCGTCCGGCGAAGGGATGGCGCACGGCAACTCCGACACCCTGTGGCGCCACCGGGAACGCATCCGCTCCTTCGGCGCCGACCACGTGCTCGTGCTGAGCGCCGACCACGTCTACACCTGCGACTTCCTCGAGATGCTGGCCAGCCACGCCACCACGGACGCCGACCTCACCGTCCTCACCACCAAGGTCGAGGAGGACCCCAGCGCCTACTCGGTCGTCGAGGTGGACGCCGAGGGCCTGGTCACCGGCTTCGCCTACAAGCCCGACGAGCCCACCGGCGACCTGGTGGCGGCCGAGGCGTTCCTCTACCGCGCCCAGGTGCTGCTGGACGCCCTCGACCACCTCGGCGGCACCGACGGCGGGCTGGGCGACTACGGCGAGGACCTCCTCCCGCACGTCGTGGCGACCCGGCGCGTCGTCGAGCACCGGCTCGAGGGTTACTGGCGCGACCTCGGCACCATCGACGACTACTGGCTGGCCCACATGGAACTCCTCGACGGCAGCGGCGCCACCCTCGACGACCCCGCCTGGCCCATCTGGACGGCCCAGCCCCAACTGCTCCCCGCCCGGCTGGAGGCGACGGCGTCCGTGTCGGGGTCGCTGGTGTCGTCGGGGAGCCTCGTGGCGGGGCGGGTGCAGCACTCGGTGCTCGGGCCGGGGACCGTCATCGAGGAGGGTGCGCGCGTCACCGACAGTGTCGTGCTCGAGGGTGCCCACGTCGGGCCCGGCGTCGAGCTGGTGCGGTGCGTGGTGGCGCCCGGCGCGCAGGTCGTGGGCGGCAGCCGGCGCGGCACCGACGAGGCCATCACGCTCATCGGCCCCGACGGCACGATCACCGACCGCGCCTGACCAGGCGGCTCGGCTGTGAGCCGCGACCCCACCCCCCTACGATGCGGTCATGGATGTCGAACTCGCTGAGGTGCGGGACTTCCTCGCGGCCCACCACCCGTACAGCCAGCTGCCCGAGGCCGTGCTCCGCGAGCTGCCCAAGCGCCTGGTCACCAGGTACTTCCGGCGCGGCGCCTCGCTGATCGAGGTCGGGCAGAAGAACGACTACCTGCACATCGTCCGCTCCGGCGGGGTGCACATCATCGACAGCCACGGCGTCCTCGCCGACACCGCCGACCCGGGCGAGTCGTTCGGCCTGTCGTCGGTGTGGGCGGGCGCGCCCAGCCGCTACC
>CALMPQ010000361.1 GCA_937872005.1 uncultured Propioniciclava sp. | reverse complement strand
AGCGGGTAGTGGGTGCGGATCTCGGCGCCGAAGCGGTCCTTCAACGGCGTGATGATGCGGCCGCGGTTGGTGTAGTCCTCGGGGTTGGCCGAGGCGACGACGAGCACGTCCAGGGGCAGCCGCAGCACGTAGCCGCGGATCTGGATGTCGCGCTCCTCCATCACGTTCAGCATCGCGACCTGGATCCGCTCGGCGAGGTCGGGCAGCTCGTTGATCGCCACGATGCCGCGGTGGCTGCGCGGGATGAGGCCGTAGTGGATCGTCTCGGGGTCACCCAACCGTCGGCCCTCGGCGACGCGCATCGGGTCGACGTCACCGATCAGGTCGGCCACCGACGTGTCGGGGGTGGCCAGTTTCTCGGCGTAGCGCTCGTCGCGGTGCCGCCAGACGATTGGCAAGGCGTCGCCCTCGTCCTCGATCCGGCGCCGCGTCACGTCGGTGACCGGGTCGAACGGGTGCTCGTTGAGCTCCGAGCCGTGCACGGCCGGGCTCCACTCGTCGAGAAGGCCCACCAGGGTGCGCAGCAGGCGGGTCTTGCCCTGGCCGCGCTCCCCCAGCAGCACGACGTCGTGGCCGGCGATCAGCGCGCGTTCCAGCTGGGGCAGCACCGTGCGGCCAAAGCCGTGCAGCCCGGGCCAGGGGTCCTCGCCCGCTGCCAGCTTGGACAGGAGGTTGGCGCGGATCTCGTCGCGCAGGTGCCGATGCACGTGCCCCGAGGCCCGCAACTCGCCCAGGGTACCGATGGTGGGTCGCTCGCTCACGGGCCCAACCTAACCCGGCGGGTCAAGTACCCTCGGGTCTCGTGCTGGTGTTGCTGGTCCGCCACGGGGTGACCCCGACGACGGGGAAAGTCCTGCCCGGCCGCGCCCCCGGACTGCACCTGGCGCCCCGGGGGGTCGAGCAGGCCGAGAAGGCCGCCCGCCGACTGGCGCCCCTGCCGATCACCGCGATCCACTGCTCGCCCCTGGAGCGCACGGTCGAGACCGCCGCCCCCACCGCCGGACGCCTCGGCCTCACCCCGGTCCTCGACGAGGGGCTGCTGGAGTGCGACTTCGGCGACTGGACGGGCCGGGAGCTGGCCGAGCTGGCGAAGCTCCCCGAGTGGCAGACGGTCCAGACCGACCCGGCGTCGTTCACGTTCCCCGGCGGGGAGGGCTTTGTCGCGATGCAGGACCGCATCGTCGCCACGCTCGACCGCATCGCCGCCGCGCACCCGACTGGCATCGTCGCCTGCTTCAGCCACGCCGACCCGATCAAGGCCGCCCTCGCCCACGCGCTGGGCGGCGGGCTGTCCGCGTTCCAGCGCCTCTGGGTCAGCCCGGCGTCGGTGTCGGCGATCGCGTGGGACGCCGACGGCACCCGCGGCGTCCGACTGACGAACTCGACCACCGGCTCGCTGCGCGACCTCAAGCCATGAACGAGGACGCCGCCCAGCTCGACCTGCTAGCCCACGGCGAGGTGGGCATCGTGGGCAGGGTGCAGGGCAGCTCGAACCTCACGCTGGTCGCCGAGGTGACCCGAGGCGACGAGTACACGTGGGCGATCTACAAGCCCGAGGCCGGCGAGCGGCCGCTGTACGACTTCGAGCCGGGCCTGCACGCGCGCGAACGCGCGGCGTACCTGCTGGGCGAGTGGCTGGGCTGGCACATCGTCCCGCCGACGATCGTGCGCGACGACGTGCCGCTGGGCACGGGGTCCCTGCAGTGGTTCGTCGAGAACGACGGCGAGCACTACTTCACGCTTCACCGAGATGACCCGGGCACCCACGACGACCTGCGTCGCATCGCGGTGTTCGACGTGCTCACCAACAACACCGACCGCAAGAGCGGCCACGTCCTGCGCGACGGGGACGGCCGCATCTGGGCGATCGACCACGGCCTGTGCTTCCACACGGTCCCGAAGCTGCGGACGGTCATCTGGGAGTTCGGCGGCGAGCCGGTCCCCGACGCCCTGCTGGCCGACGTCGAGCGGCTGGCCGACCAAGTGCCGGACGCCGTGGCCGCGTTGCTCGACCCGGCTGAGGTCACCCTCCTGCAGCGGCGCGCGCGGCGTCTGGTGGCGGCGCCGACGCTCCCCCACGCGACGTCGGACTGGGCCTACCCCTGGCCGCTGGTCTGAGGGAACGTCAGGATCGCCAGACCCCCCACGACGATCAGCACGCCCGGGATGATCGCGAGGAGCCAGACCAGGGCTGCCACGGCGTCCGGGTCGCCGGGCACGGTGGCGGCGGTGATCCCGCCCAGCCCCAGACCGAGTCCTGCGAGCCCACCCGCGAGCGCCTGGGACACCTTCCGGGCCACCTGGTAGGTCGAGAAGATGGCGCCGGGCGTGGCGTGGCCATGGGTGCGGCGTCCATGGTCGACGCATTCGGCGGCGAGGGCGTACATCAACGCGTTGAGGGGCCCGGCACCCAACCCCTGCACGGCGAAACACGCGAGCACGAACGGCAGGTGGGTCGGGCCGAGGGCGACGCCGAGCGTGCCCGCGGCGCTGAGGACGGCGAGCGCCACGAACACGCGCACCGTGCCCCACCGCGCGGCCAGGCGCGGGGCGGCGGGCACCATCAGGACCGAGGCGGTGGCGGTGGCGGCCGTCAGCCAGAACAGCAGGCCGGAGTCCTGCAGGGCGAGCATCGCGAAGTGGGCTTGGACGCCGATGATCGTGAACTGGCCGGTCAACACGAGCACCGACGCGGCGCACAGCACCAGCAGCGGGCGGTTGGACGTGACCGCGAGCCACGTGTCGCGCAGGGTCAGGGGCGGCGTCTCGACGACCACCTGCTCGTGGCACGCGCGGTAGCAGGCCCAGTACAGGAGCAGACCGAGCAGCACGTTGGCCCCGGCGACCGCGGTGAAGAAGGCCTGCAGCGCGGCCGGGTCGTGGGCCAGCCGGGTGATCTGCGGCGAGACCACCCCGGCCAGCGCGAGCTGGACGAGCATAACCGCTCCCATGCGCCACGAGTTCAGGCCGACGCGCTCGGACGGGTTGGTCGTCATGGCTGAGGCCAGGGAGATGTAGGGAACGGTCACCAAGGAGTAGAACAGCATCATCACCGCGCTGGTCGCCCACGCGTAGAGGAGCCGCAGGCCGTACCCGTCGACGGCGGGGACGCTGAACATCGCCAGCGACCCCAGCAGCAGCGGCGGCGTCGCCCACAGCAGGTAGGGCCGGAACCGCCCGCGGGGTGATGTGCGGCGGTCGACGAGGCGCCCGGCGATGAGGTCGCAGGCGCCCGACCAGATGCGCACCGCGAGCAGCAGCACCCCGACGTCGAGGGGATTCAGCCGCGCGACGTTGACGTAGTAG
>CALMPQ010000360.1 GCA_937872005.1 uncultured Propioniciclava sp. | reverse complement strand
TCCTGGCGGCCCAACCGGACGCCCGCCTCCTGCCCCTCCCGTGGCACACCCCGCTCGCGGAGTGGCCCCACGAACACCTGGTCGCGCTCCCCCGCGGCATCTCCCGCCACGTGGTGCGGTTCATCCAGGTCGGCGACGAGGTCTACGCCGCGAAGGAGGTCATCGAGGCCGCGGCGATGCACGAGTACCGGATGCTCACCGACCTCAACCGCCTCGACACCCCCGCCGTCGAGCCCACCGGCGTCGTCACCAACCGCGTGGACGCCGACGGTGCACCCCTCGACTCGATCCTGCTCACCCGGCACCTGCAGTTCTCGCTGCCGTACCGCTCGCTGTTCTCCACCGGGGTGCGCCGCGAGACCGTGTCGCGCCTGCTCGACGCCATGGTGGTGCTGCTCGCCCGCCTGCACCTGATCGGTTTCCTGTGGGGGGACGTCTCGCTGTCCAACATCCTCTTCCGGCGTGATGCCGGCGAGTTCTCGGCCTACCTGGTGGACGCCGAGACCGCCGAACTGCACGAGATGCTGTCCGACGGGCAGCGCCTGCACGACCTCGAGATCGCGATGGTCAACCTGTTCGGCGAGTTCTCCGACCTCGAGGCCGGGCGCATGCTGGACGAGTCCCTCGACCCGCTCAGCCTCGTCGAGCAGATCGAGTCCCGCTACCGCGACCTGTGGCGCGAGCTGACCGGCGTGGAGAAGTTCGCCGGCTCCGAGCTGACGCGCATCGAGTCCCGTGTGCGCCGGCTCAACCAATTGGGCTTCGACGTGGCCGAACTCGACATCCGCACCTCCCCCACCGGCGACACCATCACCATCCAGCCCAAGGTCGTGGACGCCGGGCACCACTCCCGCCGCCTGCTGCGGTTGACCGGCCTCGACACCGAGGAACACCAGGCGCGTCGGCTGCTGAACGACCTCGACACCTACCGGGCCCGCACCAACCAGGGGCACGTCGAGGAGTCGGTCGTCGCCCACCAGTGGTTGACCCGCGACTTCGAACCGGTCGTCACCGCGATCCCGCCCGACCTGGCCGGCAAGCGCGAGCCCGCGCAGATCTTTCACGAGGTGCTCGACTACCGGTGGTACCAGAGCCAGCGCGAGCACCGGGACGTGCCGCTGACCGAGGCCGTGCAGGGCTACATCCGCGACGTGCTCAGCGCGCTGCCCGACGAGGTGATCTCGCACGAGGCCTTCACCCCGCTCGGCGAGCAGCGGCAGCTCGCCAACCCCCTCGACCCGTCCCAGGGCTTCGCCGAGGAGGAGGAGATGCCCGAGGACCCCTGGGCGGCCGAGGCGTACGCCCCGGGTACCGAGGTGCTGCCCGACTTCCTCGACATCGAGGCCCTGCGCCGAAAGTCGAAGGGCTGAGCTTCGGTACGCTTGTCGGGTGAGCCTGCACCTGTACGACACCGCGACCCGCGCCAAGACCGAGTTCCGGCCCCTGCACGAGGGCAAGGTCTCGATCTACGCGTGCGGCCCGACCGTGCAGTCCGCCCCGCACCTGGGCCACATCCGCAAGGAGGTCAACTTCGACGTCCTGCGCCGCTGGCTCGAGGCGTCCGGGTACGAGGTGACGTTCGTGGCGAACATCACCGACATCGACGACAAGATCCTGATCAAGTCGGCCGAGGCCGGGCACCCCTGGTGGGCGCACGCCTACCACTACGAGGGCGTCTTTCACGACGCCTACCGCGCGCTCGGCATCAAGGCACCGACGTACGAGCCGCGGGCGACCGGGCACATCCCCGAGATGATCGACCTGATCGCCACCCTCATCGAGCGCGGGCACGCCTACGTGGCCGGGCCGGGTGACGTCTACTTCGACGTGCGATCCTGGCCCGCCTACGGCGAGCTGAGCGGCATGAAGGTCGACGAGCTGGCGTCGGAGGAGGAGCAGGCCGCCGGGAAGCGCGACCCCCGCGACTTCGCCCTCTGGAAGGCCAACAAGCCCGGCGAGCCGGCCACGGCGTCGTGGGAGACCCCGTGGGGCCCCGGACGCCCCGGCTGGCACCTGGAGTGCTCGGCCATGGCCGGGAAGTACCTGGGTGACGCCTTCGACATCCACGGCGGCGGCCTCGACCTGCGCTTCCCGCACCACGAGAACGAGTTGGCGCAGAGCCGGGCGGCCGGGCGTCCGTTCGCGACCATCTGGATGCACAACGCCTGGGTCACCCTGGCCGGCGAGAAGATGAGCAAGTCGTTGGGCAACACGGCCGACGTGTTCGCCGCCGTCGAGGCCCACGGCGGCCGGGCCGTGCGCCTGTTCCTCGCCGGGCCGCACTATCGCTCGGCGATCGAGCTCTCGGACGCCTCGCTCACCGAGACCGCCGCCCAGTTGGAGCGGATCGACTCCTTCCTGGCCCGCGCGGGCGAGGTGGTGGCCGAGCGGCCGGACGCCGACCTGCCCGCCGCCTTCGTGGCCGCCATGGACGACGACCTGGGCACCCCGGGGGCGATCGCGGTGCTCTTCAACACCGTCAAGGAGGGCAACACGGCGCTGGCTTCGGGCGACGCCCCGGCGGTGGGGGCGGCGTACGGCGCGGTGCTTTCCATGCTCGACATCCTGGGCCTCGACCCCGACGCACCCGAGTGGGCGCACACGCAGGGTTCGGCGTCCGACGACCTGACGCCGGTGGTGGACGCCCTCGTGGCGACCCTGCTGGAGCAGCGTGCGACCGCGCGCGCGAACAAGGACTGGGGAACGGCCGACGCGATCCGCGACTCGCTCGCGGCCGCAGGCCTGACCATCACCGACACCAAGGACGGGGCCCGTTGGTCCCGCGAGAGGGGCTGACATGCCGGGGAACTCGCAGCGCAAGGGGGCCGTCCGCAAGCGCGGGAAGGGCGTCGGGCCGACCGGCCGCACCGCCGGCTCGGGCGGGCGCGTCAAGCGCGGACTCGAGGGCAAGGGACCCACGCCCAAGGCCGAGGACCGCCCGTACCACAAGGCCTACCGCAAGCGTCGCCCCGAGGAGTCACCGATCTCCGGTGAGCGCCCCCGCGGCCGCCGGACGCCCCCGGGCGAGCAGCGCGTCCGCCAAGGGGCTGCCAAGGCCCCCGGTGCGGACTGGGTGATCGGCCGCAACCCGGTGCTGGAAGCCCTCCAGGCCGACCTGCCCGTGCGTCGGGCCTACCTGATGGAGGGTGCCGACCGGGACTCCCGGATCGCCGACATCCTCAAGATCTCGGCCGAGAAGGGCATCACGCTGCTGCAGGCGTCCCGCTCGGAGCTCGACCGGCTCACGGCCGGGGCGGTGCACCAGGGCGTGGCGATCCAGCTGCCCGAGTACGAGTACGCGCACCCGAACGACCTGCTCGAGGACGCCCTCGCCGACGACGACGCGCCCATCGTGGTGGCCTGCGACCACATCACCGACCCGCGCAATCTGGGCGCCATCATCCGCTCGGCGGCCGCGTTCGGCGCCGTCGGCGTGATCCTGCCCGAGCGGCGCTCCGCCCACATGACGGCGGCCTCGTGGAAGACCTCCGCCGGCGCCGCGGCGCGCGTGCCCGTGGCACTGGCGACCAACCTCAACCGCGTGATGCGCGACTACGCCGAGGCCGGCTTCGTCGTCGTCGGCCTGGCCGGTGAGGGCGAGGTCGACATCGCCGAGATCCCCGGTGTCGACGGTCCGGTGCTGCTGGTCGTCGGCTCCGAGGGCGACGGGTTGAGCCAACTCGTGCGCAAGAACTGCGACGTGCTGGCGTCGATCCCGATCGCGAGTGAGGTCGAGTCGCTCAACGCGAGCGTGGCGGCGTCCATCGCCCTGTACGAGGTGGCGCGCTCGCGCTGAGGTCAGGCCACCCCGAAGGCGGCCGCCTCCTCGTCGGTCAGCAGCCGCGATCGGATCAGGAACCGGACGCCCTCGGGCGCCTCGAGCGAGAACCCGGCACCGCGCCCGGAGACGACGTCGACAGTGAGGTGGGTGTGCTTCCAATACTGGTACTGGGCCTTCGACATCCAGAACGGCACCGGATCGATGCCCTCGATCGCCAACTCCCCCAACAGGATGTCGGCGTCCCCCGTCAGGAACTCGCCGTCGGGGTAGCACATCGGCGAGCTGCCGTCGCAGCAGCCGCCGGACTGGTGGAACATGACCGGCCCGTGCATGCCGACGAGGCGACGGATCAGCTCCGCCGCCTCGTCGGTGCAGGCCACCCTGGACGGGGTGTCGCTCATCGCTCGGCCC
>CALMPQ010000359.1 GCA_937872005.1 uncultured Propioniciclava sp. | reverse complement strand
CCTGGCCAGCACCATCATCTGCCTACGAGACCAGTTACGCGACACGCCCTAGGCCGGTTCCTCCTCGACGATCGCGGCCGGCATCAGGCCCGGCAGGACGTCCTCGAGGGTGATGACCCCCACCTCGCGGTCGGTGTCGGTGACCACGGCCAGCTGCGTGCGCGCCTGACGGATGCGTGTCAGGGCGGTAGCGAGCCCGGTGCCGACCGGGAGCGTGACGACGGGTCGGACGAGGTCGCGCGCGGGGCGTCCGAGGTCGGGTTCGGACAGGGTGTCGCGCACGTGCACGACCCCCACCGTCCGCTCGCCGTCGCGGACCAGCACGCGCAGGTGGCGGGAGTCGCGCGTGACCGCCTGGACGTCCGCCAGCGTGGCGTCCACGCCGACGGCCGCCAGCTCCTGGCCCTCGGGGAGCACGTCCTCGACCGTCTGGTCGCGCAACTGCAGCGCGGTGGTCAGCGACGCGCGGTAGCGGGCGTCGAGCGCCCCCACGTTGGCCGAGTGCTCGATGAGGTGCCGCAGGCCAGCTGGGTCCTGCCCGGCCGACAGTTCGTCCACCGGCTCGGCCCCAGCGCGACGCACCAGCCAGTTGGCGGCCGCGTTCATCGCGATGAGCAACGGCCGGGCGACGAACATGAACGCGCGCATCGGCAGGGCCAGCAGCACCGAGGAGTCCTCGGGGTGCGCGATCGCCCACGACTTGGGCGCCATCTCCCCCACCACCAGGTGCAGGAACGTCACGATCACCAGCGCCAGCACGAACGACGCCACGTCGGCGACGGCCACGGGCAGCCCCGTGGCGGCCAGCAGCGGCGTGAGTGCGTGGTGGACGGCCGGCTTGGTGATCGCGCCCAGCGCCAGGGTGCAGACGGTGATGCCGAGCTGCGACCCGGCCAGCAGCAGGGTCAGCTCGGCGGCGTTCTTCACGGCCGCGCGTCCGGACGCCGTGGTGGCGCGCGCCTCCAGCCGGTGCGGCTTGGCGGCCATCAGGGCGAACTCCACGGCGACGAAGAAGGCGCTCAAGGTGATGATGACCACGGTCCAGAGGGCCACCTGCCAACCGGGCAGGCCAGTCTCGAGCGGGGTCATGCGGTCACCTCCGGCAGTTCGACGCGGACGCGGGCGGGCACGTGCCGCTCGATCGCGAGCACCTCGATGCTGACCCGCTGCGGGATCGCCTCGGGGTCGAGGGCCAGCTGGGCGGCGGTGGGCTCGAGCACGAGCTCGACCACCTGGCCCTCCTCGGGCAGGTCCCCGACCGTGTGGATGACGAGGCCCGCGATCGTTTCGTACTCCCCCACGGGCAGCTTCAGCCCGAGCGCACGCTCGACCTCGTCGACGTGGACGTCGCCGGCCATCACCCACACGCCGTCGTGGGCGACGGGGGTGTGCTCGGGGTCGTCGGGGTCGTGCTCGTCGGTGATCTCACCGGCGATCTCCTCCACCAGGTCCTCGACCGTGACGATGCCGACGAAGCTGCCGAACTCGTCCACCACGCAGGCGAGCTCCTCGCCCGCCTCCCGTAGCTCGGACTGGGCGTCGGGGAGCTGCATGAAGGTCGGCAGCACCAGCGGCGTCCGGGCGATGGAGGTGACGGGTTCGGCCGAGTCGGCGGGGGCGTCCAGCACGTCGACGAGGTGGACGACGCCGACGATGGCCTCGTCGGGGTCGAGCACCGGGTAGCGGGTGTGGCCGGTGGCCATGAGGGCGCGCACCTCGGCGATCGTCGCGGTGTCGCGGACGACGTCGACGCGCACGCGGGGGCGCATGGCGTGCTCGACGTCGCGGCGGGGGAAGTCGAGGATGCGGTCGATCACCAGCGACAGCTCGGGCGAGAGGGTGCCGCTGGCCTTCGATGCCGCGACCACCCGCTCGAGGTCGGTCGCCGAGGCGGCACTCTCGACGTCGTGCACGGGCTCGATCTTGAGCGCCCGAAGGAGCAGTTCGGCGGACTTGTCGAACACCCAGATGAGCGGCCCGAAGACCATCAGGTAGAGCCGCGTCGACGGGGTGAGTGCGTCGGCCACCGGCGCCGAGCGCGCGATGGCGTAGTTCTTGGGGAACAGCTCGCCGAACAGCATCTGGATGATCGTCGAGAAGGCCAGCGCGGCCACGCCGCCGATGGTGACGGCGATCGCGGTGGACGCCCCGCCACTGATCAGCGAGCCGAGCGCCTGCCCGATGAGGGGTTCGGCGACGTACCCGACGAGCAGGCCGGTGACGGTGATGCCCAGCTGGGCGCCGGAGAGCATGAAGGAGGTGCGGCGGGTGATGCCGAGCGTCCGCTCGGCCTTCTTGTCACCGGCTGCGGCTCGGCTGTTCAGTTGGGAGCGATCGACCGCGATGTAGGCGAATTCCTGGGCGACGAAGTACCCGGTGGCGACGGTGATCGCGAAGACCACGACGACGCCGACAAGGAGTGAGACAACGGGCGTCACGGGGTGGTTCCTCGGCTAGGCCGACTATGGGAACCCTCCGAAGCAGGTTGTGGCATGCACTCGATTATGGCAGGTCGGGCGTTCCCCACAACGGGGAGGCGTCGTCGTCGCTCTCGCTCGGGCTCAACTCCACGTCCCGGTCCTCGAACGGACGCCCCCACGTGTCGGTGAGCGCATCCCGGGCCTGGGCCCGGGAGAGCCCGGTGGCCTGCAGGAGGTCGACCACGATGGCGCGGAGCAGCGAGATCAGGGCGACCGGGCGCCAGTCGCCACCCACCACCTCGGACGGGGCGGCCCTGCCCGCCACCCCGAGGAGCAACTCCCGGGCGCGGTGCGGCTGGTTCCAGTGGCCGACCGACCCGGCGAGTGCGTGCACCGCCGTGGAGATGTCGAGCAGGAGATCGCCGACGTCGGGCATCGGCCCGACCTCCTCGGTCATCGCCAGCCCCTGGCGGGCCACGAGGTACGAGGTGCGCTGGGTGCGTCCCATGAGGCGGAACAGGCGGTCGAGCTCGGCGACCTCGGACCGCTGCCGCCACAGGGCGGGGTTGAGCGCCACGACCTCGCGCGCGGTGGTCAGGGTCTCCTCCCAGTCCGCGTTCAGCTCGGTGACCGCGCGACGCTGGCCCTGGGCGTCCGCCAGCAGTTCGACGTCGCCGGTGCGCAGGCCACGCCCGACGATGTTCAGCAGGGTCGCGTACTCCGACATCGTGGAGCGGGCGTACCGTCGTGGGCGCGCCGTGGGGTGCCGTGGCAGCAGCACGGCGACGACGAAGGCCACCCCGGCGCCGACGACCGCGTCGATCCAGCGCCCCGTCACGCCACCGATGATGGACTGCCACCACGACATGCCCACCACGACGACCGCGTTCACGCCGGCCTGGATCGTCGTGAGGTCGCCCCGGTCGAGGAAGCGGCCCACCAGGGCGCCCACCATCAGGGCAAGCGCGATCTGCCACCACCCGACGTCGAGCGTGAGGGCGAACGCCTCGCCGAGCAGGACGCCGGCGGTCGCCCCGACACCCAGCTCGGCCACCTTGCGGGGGACGCGGTCGGTCTTGAAGCCCAGGCACACCCAGCAGGCGATGGGCGCGAACATGGGGTTGAGGCGCCCGAAGATCTGCTCGGCGATGAGGTACGCCACCCCAGCCGCCAGCGCGGCCTGCAGGATCGGCACGGCCGAGCCGCGGACGCGGCGGCCCCCCTGGCGCAGCCGCGCCGCCAGGAAGACGCCCGTGCGCCGCATGGCTCAGAACCCCAGGCGGTTGAGGTGCTTGGGGTCACGCTGCCAGTCGGAGAGCACCTTGACGTGCAGCGCGAGGTGGACGGGCATGCCGAGCAGCTCGCGGGCCTGGAGACGGGCGTCCTGCCCGACCTGCTTGAGGCGCTCGCCGCGGTGGCCGATGATGATGCCCTTCTGGCTCTCCCGCTCGACGACGATGCTGGCGAAGATGTCCATGAGGGGCTTGTCCTCGGGGCGATCCTCGCGCAGGCGCATCTCGTCGATGGTGACGGCGATCGAGTGCGGGAGTTCGTCGGAGACGCCCTCGAGAGCGGCCTCGCGGATGTACTCCGCGATGCGGGTCTCCGTCGGCTCGTCGGTGACCTCGCCGTCGGGGAACAGCGGGGGTCCGGGTGGCAGCTGGGCCATCAGCTCGTCGACGACGATCGTGACCTGGTCGCCGGTGAGGGCGCTGACGGGGATCACCGTCTCCCAGCGGATGCCGAGCTGCTCCTCGAGGGAGGCGATCCTCATCAGGTGCTGCCCGATGCGCTCGCGGCTGACCAGGTCGGTCTTGGTCGCCAGGGCGATCAGCTTCGGACGCCGGGGCAGCTTGGCGATCTCGGCCAGAAGGTACTCGTCACCCGGACCGATGCGCTGGCTGGAGGGGAGGCAGACGCCGATGACGTCGACGGTCGACCAGGTGTCGTACACGAGGTCGTTGAGCCGCTCACCGAGCAGAGTGCGGGGGCGGTGCAGGCCGGGGGTGTCGACGAGGACGAGTTGGGCGTCCGGGCGGTTGACGACACCGCGGATGATGCGCCGGGTCGTCTGGGGCTTGTTCGAGACGATGGCGATCTTCTCGCCCACGATCGCGTTGGTGAGGGTGGACTTGCCGGCGTTGGGGCGTCCGACGAAGCAGGCGAAGCCCGACCGGAAGCCGGCGGGGAACGGGATTGGCCCCGGCGCGGGCGCACCGGCCGACTTCAGCAGGGCCAACTCGGAGGCGTCGAGACCCTCGGTGTCGAAGGCGTCGTTGTCGGTGTCACTCATGCGTCCTCCTTGCTGGGCGTGGCCGGGGAACGCACCTCGAGGCGGCGGCGCCCGGACTCGCTCGCCGAGGTGGCTGCCAGCTCGACGGTGGCGTCGACCGCGGTGTCGGAGTCGGCCGACTCGTCGATGAGGCCCGCGACCACGGTCTGGATCGCGTGGCGCCGGCCGGAGGCGCGCTCGGCGACGAGCTCGATGCCCTCCCACTCGATGACCGAACCGGGGATGGGGATCTTGTTGAGCTCCTTGGCCATGAGGCCCAGGACGGTGTCGACGTCCTCGTCGTCGACGCGCAGGCCGAAGAGCTCCCCCAGTTCGTCGACCGGGAGGCGGCTGGAGACCCGGAAGCGACCGTCCGCCAGTTGCACGTGGGGCGGGATCTCCTCGTCGTACTCGTCGACGATCTCGCCGACGATCTCCTCGAGGATGTCCTCGATCGTGGCCAGGCCGGCGGTGCCGCCGAACTCGTCGACGACGATGACGACGTGGCTGCGCGTCAGCTGCATCTCCTTGAGCAGGGCGTCCACGGGCTTGGAATCGGGGCAGAACGTGGGCGGGCGCATGAGCGACTCGACGGTCTCGCTCGACTGCGCGGTGGGGTTGTCGTAGGACCGGCGGATGAGGTCCTTGAGGTAGAGGATGCCGAGGACGTCGTCGACGTCGGTGCCGATGACGGGGATGCGGGAGTAACCCGAGCGCAGGGCGAGGGACAAGCCCTGGCGCAGTGTCTTGTCGGCCTCGATCCACACCATCTCGGTGCGCGGGACCATGACCTCCTTGACGATGGTGTCGCCCAGCTCGAAGACCTGGTGGATCATGCGGCGCTCGCCGGCCTCGATGAGGTCGGACGCCTCGGCGATGTCGACCAGCTCCCGCAGCTCGGCCTCGGAGTTGAACGGGCCGTCGGTGAACCCCTTGCCCGGGGTGATCAGGTTGCCGAGCACGATGAGTATCTGCGGGATCGGCCCGACCACGGTCGTGAGCGCGCCGATGAACCCGACGGTGCGCAGCGCGATGAAGTCCGCGTGTTGGCGGCCGAGCGTGCGGGCGGCCACGCCGAGCAGGACGAAGGAGACGATCGTCATGGGGGCGATCGTGTAGAGCAGGTGCTCCCACAGGGCGTCGAACCGGCCGAACACGACCACGGCGACCAGCGCGATGGCGCTGATCTCGAAGACCATGCGCAGGAACAGGGATGTGTTCAGGGTGGGAGCCGGGTCCTGCATCACCTGCACGAGTTTGTCGGCGCCGCGGGCGCCGAGCTTCAGGTGGGCCTCGGCCCGGGACTTGCTGAACGACTGGAGCGCGGACTCGATCGTGGTGACGAAGCCGGCGACCAGAACGCAGGCGAGCGCGACTCCGAGCAGGATCCACTCAGTTTCTGTCAAGGCTTGTGTTCACGACTCCTCGTAGGCGACGCGCCACAGTCTAGCGGGGAAGCGTTTTGGACCCGATCACCCGCTGAAGGGCCGCCCGGACACATGCTCCCACGCGCACGCTCTGTTATCTGATCGTGACCGGAGTTGTCCACATTATCCGAACGTGGCATCGAAATTGTCGGTGGGGGCTGCGAGGGTTGGGTCATGGCAGAACTCGTACTCAGGACCGTGGCCGACGCGGCTGCGGCCCTGGATCATGCCACCAGCATGATCCGGGCTGGTGAGGTCGCCCAATGCTTGGCGATCGCCGCCCTGTGCGACCTCCACCACG
>CALMPQ010000358.1 GCA_937872005.1 uncultured Propioniciclava sp. | reverse complement strand
GGGTTCGCGACCGATGGCCTCCTCGCCCTGGTCGACCTGCAGACCGACGACGACCTCGTGGCGCGCATCGCCGCCGTCTTCGCCGGCGAGGCGCCCACGCTGGACGCCGTCCTCGACATCCTCGTCAGCCGCGGGCTGCGCGCCGTGGCCACGTTCGGGCTGGCCGAGCTCGGGCCGGCCGGGGCGCGCGTCCTCGTGCGCGGGGGCTGTCGCGCGGAAGGGCCCGACCAGTCGATCGGTGTCGCCGACGGATTGTGGGCCGAGTCGACGTGGGCCGGCGTGACCGACGTGCGCCTGCTGGCCGACGACCCCGACGGCCGGACGTTCCCGCTGGCCGGAGGCCTGGTCCTCGCCTCCGCCGTGGCGGCCGGTGGTGCCCTCGACCGATCGCCCGCCCTGCCCCCGGCCGCGCCGGAGCCGGCCCCCGAACCCGACCCGCTCCCCGCTCCCGAGCCGGTCCTGGCCGAACTGGTCCTGGCCGAATCGGAGCTTGCTGAGCCCGTGCTGGCCGAACCAGAGCCAGAACCTGAGCCGGAACCGGCATCCGTGCAGGACGATGAGGACGGGCAGACCCACGCGTCCCCGCTGACGGCACCCGCGCCCGTGGTGCCCGAGTCGTCGACCTCGGGGACGATCATCGACGCCCTGCCCTGGTCGTTCGACGATGTCGCCCCGGTCGCCGAGGCCCCCGAGGACGTGGCGCCCGACGGGCCGGTGGAGCACACGATGGACGCCGCGGCCCTGCGCGCGCAGGCCTCCGGTGGTGAGGCGTCGGTCGTGGCCGTGCTCTGCCCCGACGGCCACCCCAACCCGGTGCACGCGACGACCTGCCGATCGTGCGGGGCGTCCCTCGCGGCCCAACAGCCGGTGGAGGTGCCGAGGCCGAGCCTGGGCGTCCTGCGCCTGGAGAATGGGGATGTGGTGGCGCTCGAGCGGGGTGCCGTGCTGGGCCGCAACCCGCGGCTGCCGCAGGGTTGGTCGGGGGAGCAGCCGAACCTCGTCCGCATCGACGACCCCGAGCGCGACGTCTCGAGCCAGCACTTGGAGGTGCGGCTCGACGGCTGGCACGTCCTCGTGCGCGACCTCGGGTCGACCAATGGCACCGAGGTGGCGCTGCCCGACAGCGACCCCGTGCTGTTGCGGGCCCATGAACAGCTGTCGATCGAGCCCGGCACCCGCATCGTGCTCGCCGGCGTCTTCGCGCTGACCTACGAGGCGGGCGCGTGACGCAGGCTCCGGCCGCCCCGCAGATCCCCGGTCTGGTGCACGTGCGCCGCCTGGGCTCCGGGGGTTACGCCGACGTGTTCCTGTACGAGCAGCGCATGCCCGCGCGCCGCGTCGCGGTGAAGGTGATGAAGACCGCGGCCGTCGACCGGGCCGACCAGGAGCGGTTCGCCGCCGAGGCGAACGCGATGGCCCTGCTCGAGCACCCCCACATCGTCCCGGTCTACGAGGCGGGCGCGACCAGCGACGGGCGCCCCTACCTCGTGATGATGTACTACCCGCAGGCCTCGCTGGCCGAGCGCGCCAAGCGCGAGCGGCTCGGCGTGGCCGAGGTGTTGCGCATCGGCATCCAGATCAGTTCGGCGGTCGAGACGGCGCACCGGGCCGGCCTGTTGCACCGCGACATCAAGCCCGCCAACATCCTCACCAGCCAGTACGGCACCCCGGGGCTGACGGACTTCGGCATCGCCTCCCACATGAGCGAGGCGGCCGACGACGATGCGGGCGTGTCCGTGCCGTGGTCGCCGGTCGAGACCCTGTACGCGACGGGTCCGGCCACGGCCCGCTCCGACGTCTATGCGCTCGCCGCGACCCTGTGGCACCTCCTCGTCGGGCGCTCGCCCTTCGAGGTCGTGGGTGGGGACAACTCGACGTATGCGCTCATGCGCCGGATCCGGGACGTGCCGGCCCCGTCGACCGGGCGCACCGATGTCCCCGCCTCCCTCGACCGGCTCCTGCGTGCCGCCCTCGCCAAGGACGCCCCGGTGCGGCCCGCCTCCGCGCTGGCGTTCGCGCGGTCCCTGCAGGCGATCGAGCAGGAACTGCGCCTGACCCGCACCGAGATCGTCCTGGCGGCCGAGGACACCACCATGCGGGTGGCCGACGCGCTGCCCGGCGTCGACGAGACCCGGCTCAAGCCCCAACAGGTGCGTCCGGCCGCCGGGCCCGAGCCGAGCGTGCGTGAAGCCACCCACCTGCGCAGCGACCTCACCTCGCCCCGCGCCGTCGGACGCCCCGCCGACACCGACACCCACCTGCGCCCGGTGGCGGGCGGTCCGGCGCCCGAGCACCCCGAAGAGGGGGTCGCGGCCCGACCCGCCCGCGGGATGCTGCTGGCAGCGGGGGCGGTCGTCGTCGCGCTGGTCGCGGTGGCGGCCTTCCAACTGGCGGGGATGGGCCTGCGGACGCCCACTGTCCCCACGCCATCGGACTCGGCACCACCGCCCGAACTCGGGCGCGTCCAGGCGCCACCGGGCGCGGCCACGGTGACCGGAACCCGGGCCGGTGAGGCGGTCACCTTCACGTGGACGTACGACCACACGCTGCCCGACGACTACTTCCTCGTGGTCGTCGACGGCGGGGATCCGCGCCGGGTCGACCGGGCGACGCTCACGCTGGAGCAGTCCGCGCGGGCGTGCGTCCGGGTGAAGGTGATGCGCGAGGACGGCAGCGGCTACCAGGCCGAGTACGCACCGGAGGTGTGCGCATGACCCACCCCCTCACCGTCGACTTCCTCGGCGAGATCTACCACCCCGTGCCGGCGACGCCGTTCACGATCGGCCGCGAGGCCGACCTCGTCGTCGACGACGAGAACCCCTTCCTGCACCGGCAGTTCTTGTCGATCACGCAGGCCAGCGGGCTGTGGTGGCTCAACAACGTCGGCACCCAACTGACCGCCACGGTCAGCCACGACGAGGGCCGGGTGCAGGCGTGGCTGGCGCCCGGGGCGTCCCTGCCGTTGGTCTTCGCCCACACGGTGGTGTGGTTCACCGCCGGCTCGACCACGTACGAGTTCGAGCTGCACCTGGCGGAGGCCCTGTTGACCCCGCGGGGGGCCGAGGCGGTGGCCGATGGCTCGACGACGATCGGACGGGTCACGCTCACCCCCGAGCAGAAGCTGTTGCTGGTTGCCCTGTGCGAGGACGTGCTGCGCCGCGGCGACCGGGGGGCGAGCGCCGTGCCCCAGTCCGCGGCGGCCGCCGATCGCCTCGGCTGGCCGGTCACGAAGTTCAACCGCAAGCTGGACGCCGTGTGCGGCAAGCTCGCCGACCAGGGGGTGCGCGGCCTCCACGGCGGCCCCACCAAGCTCGCCACGTCGCGCAAGGCGCGGCTCGTCGAGTACGCCATGGCGGCCCGGATCGTGACGCCTGACGACCTCGACCTGTTGCCTCCGCTAGCCTGACAAGGAGTTCCCACCCCCACATGAAGGTTCCCGACGTGTTTCGCCGTCCCGCTGGTCTCCTCCCGGGCGCCATCGTCGCGCTCGCGATGGTGGTGCTGGTCACGTTCGCTGCGATCGCCCCCGGGTTCCCGGTGCGCAAGCTGGACCTCAACGACTCGGGCATCTGGGTGACGAACGACGCGGAAGCGCTGTTCGGCCGGTTGAACAAGTCGGCCGAGTCCCTCGACGGGCTGGTGGGCCCCGCGGGAGGAGCCCAGGGCGTCACCACGTTCTCCCTCGACGTCGCCCAGGACGCCTCGGCCGTGGTGGCCCGCGACCTGCGTTCGGGCCGGGTGACGGCGGTCGACACCTTGGGCGTGGCCCACCGCACCGACCGGGGCGGGACCCTGGACCCGGCGTTCCCCTTCGACCTTCGGGGTGGCAGCGCCGCGGTGCTCGACCCGGCCACCGGTCGGGTGTGGGCGGTGCGCTACAGCGACGACAACCCGCTGGTCGACGTGGCCCGCCTGGAGGCGAGCCAGAAGGTCGTGGCCGAGCTAGGCAAGGCCCCCGACGGCGTCGTGGCGGGGCAGGCGGCCGGGCTGTCGGTGGGTCTGGACGGGGTCGTCCACGCGGTGTCGACCAACGGCAAGGAGGCCATCATCCGCCCGGGCGAGGATGGTTTCGCCGCCCCCGAGTACCGGCAGGGCCCCGAGCGATCGGCCGTGCAGGTGGCCGCGATCGGTGCCGACCATGCGGTGCTGGACGCCCAGGCCGGCGTCCTCACCCTGCCGGGTGGGGGCACCCACGAGCTGGGCAGCGACCCCGAGGCCATGCTGCAACAGGCGTCGGGGAGCGGCGCGCAGGTCGTGGTCGCCACCCGGCAGGCGCTGCTCGGCATCGGGCGGGAGACAACCCAGCTCGCGGAGGGGAACGGTTCCGCCCCGGCGCGACCGGCGGTCCTGGGCGGTTGCGCGTTCGGGGCCTGGCCGGGGGAGCCCGGCACGGTCGTCCGGTCCTGCGACGGCGTCCCGGCGAGTGCCGAACCCGGCGCGGAGGCCATGGCGCTGGCCTCGCCGGTCTTCCGGACCAACCACGGCCAGATCGTGCTCAACGACACCAGCGATGGGAAGGTGTACTCCTTCGAGGAGCAGCGCTACGTCCAGAACTGGGACGACACGCAGCAGCAGGAGAGCTCCGACCAGGGCGACCCCAACCGCGAGAGCCGCGCGCGCGACGACGTGCCGCCCCACGCCGCCGACGACGTCGTCGGGGCACGCCCCGGGCGCACGACCGTCGCGCATGTGCTCGACAACGACGCCGACCAGGTCGGACGCATCCTGGCCGTCGTCGACGTAACCGAGCCGGGCGGGGGAGCGAGCGCCGCGATCGCCCCCGACGGGCAGACCGTGCTGGTCACCCTGCCCGAGGGCGCGCGGGACACGTCCTTCCACTACACGATCAGCAACGGGGCCGGCACCGCGACCGCGCGCGTCGACGTGCGGGTCAGGGCCGACGACCAGAACGAGGCACCCCGGCTGCGCGCGGGCGCCGAGGTGCGGACGTTCGGCGTGGCCTCGTGGGGGACGATCGTGTTGCCGGCGCTGGGCGACTGGCGCGACGACGACGGCGACCCGGTCGCGATCGACACCGTCACGGCGGGCGGGCACCGCATCGGCACCACCACCGACGGGCGGATCACGTTCACCGCGCCGCGGGTCACCGAGGCGACGATCGTGCCGATCACCTACCAGGTCTCCGACGGCACCGCCGAGCCGCAGCAGGGCCTGATGAACGTCAAGGTCCTCGCCTTCGACGCCACCCAGGGCGACGCGCCGATCACCGAACCCGACGCCGTGCGCGGCGAGGTGGGGCGTCCCATCCTGGTCCGTCCGCTGGCCAACGACATCCCCGGCGCCGACCCCCTGAACCCGCGCGCGGCGCTGGAGCTGGCGTCCCGGGTGGAGGCGGTCGACGGCCTGACGGTCGAGACCGACCTGAAGTCGGGCGAGGTGATCGTCACGGCGCAGGAGGCGCGCACCTACTTCCTGGAGTACACCGCCAAGTTCGGCACGGCGAAGTTCGCGCAGGGCAACATCCGCATCGACGTGGCCGAGCCGGGGCCCAGCCGTCCCTCGGCGTCCCCCGACCACGTCACGATCCGCGGCACGGCCCCGGCCATGGTGGACGTCCTGGTCAACGACTCCGACCCGTCCGGGTCGCTGCTGACCGTCCAGTCGGCCCGTCCGGCCGGCGACGACCCCGACCAGCTCCAGGTGGCGGTCCTCAAGGGGCGCTGGGTGCGGATCATGCCGAGCACCGACCGGATGAGCCCGAACCCACAGGTCGTGCACTACCTGGTCTCGAACGGGCTGGGCGACCCGGTGCAGGGCACGATCACCGTCACCCAGCTCCCGGCCCCCCGGGTCGACGAGGCCGTGATCCACGACGACTTCGCCACCGTGCGCGCGGGTGACACCGTGCTGGCCGACGTGCTCGCCAACGACACCTCGACCTCGGGCCAGGAGCTGGTCATCGACCGCAACACCCCCGACCTGCCGGCCGGGCAGTTGAGCGTGGTGGACCCCAACGTCGCGGTGGGCCAGGAGGCGGGGGACCTGGGCCGCGCCTACGTCGTCGACGACCAGGTGCGGTATGTGGCCCCCGAGGTGGTCGAGGGCCCCCGTGAGCTACGCGTGGAGTACCAGGCCTCCGTCGCTGGCGGGACGCCCCAGACCGGCGTCCTCACCGTCACGGTGGTGCCGCCGCCGACCGAGGAGTCACCGAACCGGGCACCTGCACCCCAGAACCTCGAAGCCCGCGCGTCGTCGGGGCAGACCATCGAGATCCCGATCCAGCCGTGGGGGCAGGATCCTGACGGCGACACGGTGACCGTGCTGGGCCTGGCCTCGGCGCCGACCAAGGGGCGCGTCCTGGGGTTCACCCCGAACGCGCTGACGTACCAGGCGTACCCGAACCACGACAACGGCGGCACCGACACCTTCCGCTACCTCGTCACCGACGCGTGGGGGGCGACCGAGTCGGGCGTCGTCCGCGTGGCGATCACCCCGCCCGGCGACGTGCAGCCGCCGGTCGCGGTCCCCGACGTCGTGACCGCCGAGCCCGACACCGACGTCCAGCTCTACCCGATGACCAACGACATGGTCGACGAGTCCGACCGGGCCACGATCGTGCCGTTCGCCGACCTCGGGAACGAGGTACCGCCGGGCGTCGAGCTGACGGCGGAGCGGGGCCCCATCGTCGGCCGGACGCCCGCCCGCGACGGCGCACCGGTGCAGTTCGCCTACGCCCTCCAGTCCTCGGGCGGTGTGGGCCCGGGCGCCCAGGTCACGATTCGGTCCCAACCGGGCTACCTCAACCCGCCGCGGCTCTACGACACGGTGGCCGAGGCGGAGGGGACCAGCGCCACGGCCGACGTGCTCGAGCGCGCGTGGGACCCCGACGGGCCGAACTCCGAACTGACGGTCACGAAGCTGAGCAACGCCGAGGCGACCGTCGTCGGCGGGACGATCACGGTGCCCCTGGCCGAGCGCACGCAGGTGGTCAGCTACGAGGTGACCGACCGGACGGGCGCCACCTCGTCTGCGGTGCTGTTCGTGCCGGCGGCCGGAGCCGGCCTGCCGTTCCTCAAGCCCGGCAGCCTCATCGACATGTCCCCGAACAGCACGCACAGCTTCGACCTGGCCGACCACGTCGAGTCGCCCCGTAAGGAGCCGGTGCGCATCACGGTCGCCGAGTCCCTCACCGCCTCCCCCGGGCAGCTGTCGATCGCCGCGGAGAGCGCAGAGCGGCTGACGATCACCGCGTCCGGTGACTACGTGGGCCCGGCGTCGGTGACCCTCGAGGTGACCGACGGGCTGCCCGAGGAGGGTGGCCGCACCGCACTGATCTCGATCCCGGTGCAGGTCGGGCCGGCGACGCCGGTGCTGCGCTGCCCGCCCAGCACCCAGCGGCTGGTCCAGGGGGGCGCGCCGGTCACGCTGCGCATCAACGCGATCTGCAGCGTGTGGACGCCGAACCCCGCCGATGCCGAGGGCCTCGAGTACACCGCCGAGTTGGTCGGCGGCCTGCGTGACGTCCAGGCCACGGGTGGCGTGGGCACGGTGGGGATCGTCGCGGGCTCCAACGCGGTCCCGGGCGGCACGGGCGTGCTGCGCATCGGGGTCGCGGGCAGCCAAGCGATCCCGCAGGAGATGAACGTCGAGGTGGTCCCGGCCCCCAAGCCGACCCTCGTCGTGCGCGACATCGCCGACGTGCAGCAGGGGACGACGGTGAGCCAGCGCATCCAGCTCAGCTCGCCGCTGCGGAACCCGACACCCCAGGTCGTCAGCATCGAACCGATCGGCGGCATGCCGTCCACGGCATCCCCCGACGGTGCTGGCTTCACGATCACGCCGGGCGCCGACAGCTCGGGCGTCATGACGTTCCGCGTGGTGGCGACCGATGTGGCCGACCGCGGGCGCACCGACCGGCACGTCACCGGCACCCTGTCGGTGACGGTGTACGGCAAGCCCGACCGGCCGACCCCGCCCCAGCCGGCGATGCAGTTGCGCAGCCGCTCGGCCTCCGTGACGTTCACGCCCGGTGCCGACAACGGGGCGCCCATCACCCGGTTCGAGGTGCGTGGCGGCGGTCGGACCGTCGACTGCGGCCGCGCCACCCGGTGCGACATCACCGGGGCTGGAGAACGGGACACCGGTGGCCTTCCAGGCCCGGGCCGAGAACAAGGCCGGGTGGTCGGATTGGAGCGACGAGGGGCCGAGCGTCACCCCCGACGAGATCCCCGGGCGCGTGCCCTCGTTCACGGCCGGCTCGCCCGCCGACGGGTCCCTCGCCCTGACCTGGTCCCCGGCGATCAATGAGGGCTCGCCCGTCACCGGTTACTCGATCACCTACGGCGGCCAGACCGTCGACGTGCCGGGGTCGGCGACCTCGACGACGGTGCGCGGGCTCAACAACAACGCGACCTACACGTTCACGATCGTCGCCCGCAACGCGGCCGGGATGTCCCAGCAGCCGACCAGCACCACGGGGCAGTCCTCGGGGCGCCCGCGCATGTCGACCCTGAACGTCGCCGCCAGCGACCTCGGCGCGACGGCGCAGGTGACGGTGTCGTGGGCCGCGGCCGACCCGCAGGGCCCCCGGCCGGTGACCTACACCCTCACCCGCACGGGCGGTTCCGCCGGGGCGCGGACGTGGACGGGCCT
>CALMPQ010000357.1 GCA_937872005.1 uncultured Propioniciclava sp. | reverse complement strand
GCTCCCCCGCGACCGCCGAGCCGGGCGGCGAGGAGGAGCCGGCGGTGCCGACCGCCGAGCCGACCACCGAGCCCGCCGCGGGCGAGGAGACCCCCGAGCCCGAGGCGCCCACCGCGACACCGGCGGCCCCCGCTGTCGCCATCAACCTGCTGCCGTTGCTGCTGGCGGCCCTGGCCCTCGTCGCAGCCGGGGCAGCGGCGGTACTGGTACCGCGCCTACTGCGGTCGCGGCGCCGCACCGTGCGCCTGACCGGGACCGGCGATGCCCGCGCCGACACGCTGTCCGCGTGGGAGGAGGTCCGCGAGGTCGTGGGCGACCTGCGCCTGGACTGGCCCGACGGTTCCCCCCGGTACGCGGCCGAGCGCCTCGTGGGGTCACTCGGCGGCGACGAGGGGGCGGCGGCAGCGCTACGTGCCCTGGCGGCGGCGTCCGAGCGGGCGCTGTACGACCGGCGGGAGAGCTACGACCTGCCCGGCTCGTGGCGCGACGAGGTGGCCGGGATCACCGCAGCACTCACGCGGACGGCCAGAGAACGCGTGAACGCGCGGCCACGGCGGGCCGCGCGTCGGTAGCGCGGGGAACTCCTCGAGCGGGTCGGATCAGAACTCGTCGCGACGCCAGCGCTCGTCGAGGCGCTCGGTGAACGCCGCGTCGGCATCGGGCGTGCGCTGCGACTCGGACTCGACGACCCGCCACGAGCTGAGGGCGACCACCGTCGCGACCAGCATGATGACGAAGCCGATGACGCTGACGATGATCGAGAGCTGCATGCCACCGATCAGGGCGGCAAGGCCAACGACGAACCCCAGACCGGCGATCGCGGCGCGGCGACGGTGCAGCGTCCGGGCGGTGGTGCCGCGCAGGGTGCTGGCGAGCTTCGGATCCTCGGCCGCGAGGGCAGCCTCGAGCTGCTCGAGCAGGCGTTGCTCCTTGTCGGACAGTGCCATCGCGCCTCCCTTCCTCGTGGGCGGACCCGAATCGACGGGCGTGGGACAAGTGTAGGCGGCGCAGGCGTCAAACGGAACTGGATCGTCTCGCCAGACTGGCCCGCGAGACGGCGTGCGGCCCGAACCGGGCGATCGCGGCGTCGGCGGCCCGCTCGGCCTCGCGCCAACCGCGTTCGGGCTCGTCGAGGGCGGGTTGGGTCGCGACCAGGTCGACGTCGATGACGTGCTCGACCCGGATGCCCACCCGCCGCAACCGGGGCCGCTCGAGCCGGAACGCCCGCAGCAGCCGGACCGCGGCGGCGTAGACCTCGTCGGTGGCGTCGGTCGGGTACGGCAGGGTGAGCGACTTCTGCACGGTGCGGAAGTCGGCGAACCGCAGGCTGAGCGTGACGGTGCGGCCCACGACCCGGGCCATCCGCATGCGCGAGGCGACCCGGGACGCCGTGCGCAACAGCTCGGTGCGCACGAAGTCGAGGTCGTCGGTGTCCTTGTTGAAGGTCTCCTGGCTGCCGACGCTGCGGTCGGTGGGCTCGGACGAGACGACGCGACGGCCATCGATGCCCCAGGCGAACTCCCACAGCTCGCCCCCGGCCCGCGCCCCGAACGCCCGCTGCAGGGTCGACTTCGGCGTGTGCGCCAGGTCGGCGATCGTGTACAGGCCCAGCTTGTTGAGCTTCTCGGTGGTGGACGGCCCCACCCCCCAGATCTTCTCCACGGGTTGCGGGTGCAGGAACGGAACGACCTCCCCCGGCGGCACCTGGTGCAGGCCGTTGGGCTTGGCCTTGTTGGAGGCCATCTTGGCGATCAGCTTCGTCGGCCCGATGCCCACCGAGCACGGGATCCCCTGCTCGTCGGCCACCAGGGCACGGATGAGCTCACCGACCTTGTCGGGGGTGCCCAGGAGGCGGCGGGTGCCGGTGATGTCGAGGAACCCCTCATCCAGGCTCACCTTCTCGACGTGGGGGGTGATCGTGTTGAAGATCGCGAACACCCCATCGGAGGCCGCCTCGTAGGCGTCGTAGTCGGGGCTGATCGCGACGGCGTCGGGGCACAGGCGCCGCGCGCGGGTGGACGACATGCCCCCCTCGACCCCGTACGCTCGCGCCTCGTAGGACGCCGACAGCACCACCCCCCGCGTGGCGCCGCCCACCCAGACGGGTCTGCCCCGGAGCTCGGGACGCGAGCGGAGCTCGACGGCGACGTAGAAGGCATCCATGTCGACGTGCGCGATGACCGGCATGACCCTCCTTGTTCGATTCGAACGTTCCGACGAAATCAAGGGTAGGCGAGGGGTCTGACAAAACCGACCTAACGCCCCGACGACCCCGGGCTGGAGTGCCACAGCTTGCGCCCCGGGTCGGCGAACTCCTTCGGGATCGACTTCGGCGACTCCCCCGCCGGTGCGACGTCGGTGTAGGGCGACTGCACGAACCCGCTGGGGTGGATGAGCACCCGCCGCTGCCCCATGCCACCCGCAGCCCCGGCGTGCTCGGTGTCGGCCCGCCGCCGGGCGCGCTCGCCCTGGGTGCCGCCGTCACCTCGGGCTTCGACAGGCTCAGCCATCTGGCGGGACGCCGCCACCTCCGCCGCGCGCGCGGTCAGGTCGGCGTCGATCAGCTCGCGCACCGCCGCGACGGCGGCCCGAGGATCACCGGTCGCCTCGAGCGTCGAGCGCCACAGCGCTTCGAGGTGCAGCAGGTCCCACGCGCCGAGCGCCCGCAACGACACACCGCGCGCCCCGGTGCGCCGCAGCTCGCCCACCCCGACCAGCAGCCAGGAGTTGAACACGGTGGTCACGAAGGGACCCTGGGCGTCCTCGAAGAAGGTGAGGTCGACCGGACCAGTGCCGTCATCCAGGGTCAGGAAGACCACACGACGACCCGACTTCACCGGCGGCGTCTGCGTGGCGACCTTCACACCGGCCACGAGCAGCCGACTGCCGCTGCGCCGCTTCAACTGCTCCTCCGACCAGGTCACCCCGATCGCCTCCATGAACGCGCGGTGGTCCTCCATGACGTGGCGGGTGGCGTCCATGCCCAGCACGGCCAGCTCGGCGGCCATCCGCTCCTCGGCGGTCATCTCGGGCAGCCCCGACACCACCACGTCACACTCGGCAGGCTCGGCGAAGTCGAACGCCACCTGCACCGCTTGGTGCCCCTTCGCCCCATCGGACGCCAACCCGCGCGCCCGACCGTGGGCGCGGGCGTCCACCCGGTCGAGTCGTTCGAGGTCGGCCAGGGTGAGCAGCAGGTCGCGCCGGGTCACCCGGCCGCGCGTGCCCAACCCGTGCACGCGTCCGATGCCGTACAACCCGTCGAACGCCCCGGCCAGCACGAGGTGCTCGGCCACATCCGACCCCGGGCGGGCCCGTTGCCAGAAGTCGACCAGCCCCGTGTACGGCTGGCCCGCAACGATGCGTTCGATCTCGGCCGCGCTGATGTTCTTCACGTCGGTCAGCGCCAGCCGGACGCCGACCGTCCCGTCTCCCTCCACCGGCTCGACCCGGTACACCGACCCGGACGCATTGACGTCCAACCCCAGCACGGGCACGCCGATGCGGCGCGCCTCGGCGAGGATGAGCCGCTTGGGGTACATGCCCGGATCATGGGTGAGCAGCCCCGCGATGAAGGCGGCCGGGTGGTGCCACTTCAGCCACGCCGACTGGTAGGTGGGCAGCGCGAACGCTGCGGCGTGCGCCTTGCAGAACCCGAACGACGCGAACGAGACCAGGATCGCCCAGACGTCGTCGATCAGCCGCTCCTCATACCCCAGTTCCCGCGCCGCAGGGTAGAACCACCGCTTCACGTCTTCTTGCCCCTCGGGCGAGCCCAACGCGCGGCGGGCCTCGTCGCCGTAGGCCAGCGAGCACCCGGTCATGGCGGCGACGACCTTGATCACCTGCTCGTGGAACACGATCACGCCTTGGGTCTCGGCCAGCGCCGGCACGAGGTTCGGGTGCACGTACTCAGCTTCCGACCACCCGTTGCGCGCCCGCAGGAACGGCACCACCATGTCGGACTTCACCGGCCCCGGCCGGAACAGGCTGATGTCGATGACGAGGTCGTTGAACTCCGACGGCGAGAACTTGCCCACCAGCTCGCGCTGACCCGGCGACTCGATCTGGAAGCACCCGATCGTCTCCGCGCGCGAGATCATCCCGTAGACCTCGGGGTCGTCGTAGGGCGCCAGCCCCTCAAGATCGATCCGCTCCCCCGACACCCGCTCCACCTCGTCGATCGCGTGCGCCATCGAGCTCTGCATCCGAATCCCCAGGATGTCGAGCTTCAGCAACCCCAGGTCCTCGACGTCGTCCTTGTCGTACTGGCTCATCTGGTAGCCCCCGAACGACGACTCGACCGGCGTGCGGTCGGCCAGCGTCGCGTCCGACAGGATCACCCCGCACGGGTGCAGCGCCACGTGCCGCGGCAGCCCGTCGAGCCCCTCCACGAGCTCGAACAGCACCCGCAGTTGCTCGTCGCCCAGGTTGGCTCGGCGCAGCTCGGGCAGCTCCCGCAGGGCGTGCCGCACGTCCCGCGCGCGAATGTGCGGGAACGCCTTCGCGATCTGGTCGATGTCGCCCGGCGGCAGGCTCATCGCCGCCCCCACATCACGGATCGCATGCCGCACCCGGTACGTCTCCAGCATCGCCACCGCCGCCACCCGGTCGGTGCCGAAGTCGGCGAACACCCGGTCGTACACCTCCAGGCGCCGCGCCGACTCGACGTCGATGTCGATGTCGGGCAGCGCCCGGCGCAGCGGCGACAGGAACCGCTCCATGATCAGGTCGTAGCGGATCGGGTCCACCCCCGAGATGCCCAGGCAGTAGTTGACCAGCGACCCCGCCCCCGACCCGCGCGCCGCCACCCGGATGCCCATCTCCTTCACCGCATCCACCACCTGAGCCACGGTCAGGAAGTACGCCGCATACCCCATCTGCTCGATGACGCCCAGTTCCTCCTCCAACCGCCCCACCACGGACGCCCCG
>CALMPQ010000356.1 GCA_937872005.1 uncultured Propioniciclava sp. | reverse complement strand
CGTCGACGCTGACCTGGGTGGGCGGGGTGAAGACGGCGGAGCCGCCGATCTTGATGCTCCGGCCTTCGTAGTGCCAGCCCTCGCGCGGGTTGAAGTAGTGGCCCGCGTTGGTGAAGCCCCAGCGGCCACAGTTGGCGGCAAGCCAGTTCGAGCGGGCGGAGCCGATGACAGTCACACCGGCGTTCGAGCCTGAGTCGCGGAGGTCGAGGGCGATCGGGCCGATGGGGCCGTACTCCTCGTGGTTGGACTGGCCGCCCGGGGCCGCGAGGTTGAAGCCCGGGAGGCGGTGAATCCAGCCGTAGTAGAGCCGGTCCTGCTCCGCGCGCGTGCGCGTGCCCGAGCTGATGATGAGGTCGACGCCGGGGAACACGCGCTGGAACTCCGCCTCCATGAAGCGGTACTGCCGAGCGATGTTCACCTCCACGCGCTGACCGTCGATGATGACGTAGCTGTATGCCATGAGGAGCCTTCCTTACGGGAGTGGGTTGACCCAGGCGCCTCCGACGGAGACGAAGGCCTGCGGGGACGTCCAGACGGTGCCGTTGGACATGAGGACCTGGGGGGCCAGCCAGGACGAGCCGTTGGACACCTTGACGCTGGGCAGCGTGGTCGCGGTGGCGGTGTCACCGTAGGCACCCCAGCCGGTCGCGTTGCGCCCGCGCGCGCGGAACCAATACTGGGTGCCGGGGATGAGGCCTGTGACGGTCGTGAGGCCGTTGGACGCCACGGTCTGAACGGTGCCGGCCGCGAAGTTCGAGGTCGTCGAGTAGTCGATCTCCCAGCCCGTGATTGCCGAGCCGCCGTCAGTGGTGCCACTGAACTGGTAGCGCATCGAGGTCGCGGTGATCTCAGTCAGCGCGGTCGCCGCGTTCGGGTAGGAGAACGGGGCCCCCGGGGGGCGAGGGATGCGCGGCGTCCAGATGCCTCCGTGCACCTCGGTGGCCCCCATGGCGCCCATGTTGGCGTAGCCATCGGAAGGGACCCAGAGGTTGCCGGCGCCGTCGTTCTGGAACCAGTTGTTCGACGCATGAAGGAGCATCTGGTCGCTGTTCCGGAAGTCGTAGCCGAAGTTGCCGTTTGCGCCCACGAGGGTGCCCACGACGTACATCTGGAAGCTGCCCCCCGACCCGGCCCAGGTCGGGGAGTAGCTGTTCTTACGGACCCAGAGCTCAGAGTGGATCAGGGTGTTGTTGCCCGTGTTCCACGAGTTCTGCTGGTAGACGTAGACGCCCTCCTCCAGGCGGAAGGGGCGTCCGGGGAAATTGGAGGATGCCATGCGTGCCCCTTAGGAAGTCTTGAGCCAGATGCGGCCGGGAGCGTGCCCGGGGTCCGTTGACTGGACCCAGAGGTCGATTGCACCCTGGCGGATGCCGTCGCGAGCGGTCGCGCCGGTACCTCCGTTGGCAATCGGGATCGGCTGGCCAACGGCGCCGAGGCCCAGCGCGGTGCTGGTTCCCTGCAGGGTCGTCTGGCCCGTGCCGCCCTTGGTCAGTGGCAGGGTGCCGGAAACCTGTGCGCCCGCGAGGTCCACGGTGCCGATCGGGCTCCAGTTGGTGCCGTCAAGGGTGAACTCCCAGCTGGCCAGGGTCGTGTTGTAGCCGAAGCTCAGCGGAGTGTTGGGCCGACTGGCAGTCGTCCAGACGCCTGACGTGGGACCGGAGAACCGGCGCAGGTCTACGAGGTTGGCCGCGGAGATGACCGTCACGTTGGCACCCACAGCAACCGAAGCAAGCGGAATCTCGTAGATGCCTCCCGTGCCCCAAACGGGGGCGGGGGGCGTCGAGCTGCCGGCCGTGCCCGTGCGGATGGCCGGGCCGATCGTGTTGGCGGCGTAGTCGAGGCGGAGGACCACCAGGTCGGCCCGCACGGTTGCTGCAGCTGCCGCGACGGTCACGACTTCGTTGGTCGTCATCAGCACAGCGTGGCCGCGGAGGAGGGCACGGGAGGCCCCACCCACTGCGGTCACAGTGAGCTGCATGCTTGAGCCGGCCGCGGTGACCAGGAAGTTGTTGGCCGTCGGGGCGCCCAGGATGCCAGACTGGGCGACTGCCCCGAACAGGTCCCCGTACTGCTGTTCCGTGACCGACTGGTTGTCGAAGGGGTATGCGGTGAGGGCCATGAGGCTGTCTCCTTACAGGGCCCGAATGGCCATGATAGTACCCGGACGGCTCCGGGAGATGCGGATGGGATAGCTTGCGTCGGGCGTACCCCCCCAGTGGAAGGACGCCGCTGAGGTCGGCTTCTGGTAGCCGCCGAACCATTCGGTGAGGTCCTCGATGCTCTGGTCCGGGCTCGTCCGTTCGATCAGCGTCGGGCGAGCCCACGCAATGGAGCCTGCCGTACCGCCCAGGTAGAAGCGGATGAAGGCCTGCGTAGCATTGGCTGGGACTGTGAACTCCAGAGACACACGATTCTCGGTGGTCATGGGTCCTGACTCCACCGTCGCGGGAATCTGCGGGGAGGCGGCTACCTTGTAGCCGACTCCTCCAGGCTCCCAGGTGTGGACGACAATCGCCCGCGCGCGTGAACGGGCTGGCGTGCCTGGAGTGAGCGTCTGCGCCTCAGCCGCTGAGGTGCCGGTGATAGTCGACCGCGTCGAGCCTGACGCTGCGACCACGTAGGTGCGCCCTGGGCGCATACCGTTCTGCAGGCTTGCGGAGCCCTCTACCTGCAGAAAGGAGTCAACGCCGGTCGGCGCGCTTACCAGGATACCAAAGTCCGTTGCGTTCAGCCACGTCTGTGCCACGGCCGCTCCTGGCCAGACAGCGTCGGCCGCCGCGGTGGCGGCGGCTCCAGAGTAAGGCGTGAGTCCGGACATGCGGGGGTTGGTGAACTGGTTCTGCGCGTCGAAGGAATTCAGCTTCGGGAGGTTGAACGTCGTGGTGCCGTTGCCTGCGCCGAACCGTGTACCGATGATGGCGAAGAGGGCGGCGTAGGTCGTGCGCGAGACGGCCTGTCCGTTGGCCGGCAGGTAACCCGGAGGCAGGCTGCCGACGTCCGCGAGGAACTCGTAGGTGTCGCCGATCGCCTCGTAGTGAAGCGGGCGGTTCGAGATATCCGGCCAGTCGACACCCTGACCTACAAGGCGCTCGATCTGGCCTACGCGCTGCTCTACGTCCTTGACCTTACTGGCGATCTTGGCGTCGAAGTTGAACCCGACCGGGTCGCCCACGGTGGCCTGGCGGATGACGCCGGCGGAGGTGATGCTGGTGGCCACCTGGGTCACGACGGCCTGAGTCTCCTGGCCGTCGACGACCACGGTGATGCGGTCGCCGCGGTACCAGTCGCGCCCGAGTGCCATGCCGGGGGTGTCCGACGGGACGACCTTCAGGCTGTTCACGGTCGTGCCCTGGTCAGCGATGATTTCATCGCCGGCCTGCTGGAGCTCTACCGGGTCGTCGGTGTTGCGCTGGTCCTTGACCTGCTCCCAGCGCAGGCCCCATGCGACGGCTTCGGCGGTCGCTTCGGTGGAGGTGACGCGGAGTACCGTGCGGGCCTCGCCCTGACCCTGGCCGAGGACCAGGACTTCCGAGGCGGAGGGGGCGGTGAAGCCGAGCTCGTTGGACTCGAGGCCGCCGTTGCGGATATCAAGACGGACCGAGCCGGTCTTGTCCTGGGGGACGTAGACGCTGAACGTGACCGTGGAGCCGGCCTGCCGGAACTCCCAGCCCAGACCGCCGGCGATGCCTAGTGAGGTGAGCAGGTCGCCGAGGACGTCGAAGCGGCTCGAGCACTTGACCGGATCGCCGAGACCCGTGGAGGACGGGACACCCAGCCACGCGTAGCGGCGCGAGACGATCGCGCCCGAACCGGCGTTGAGCCAGACGGCATTCTTCATGACCGTCTCGGCCGGGCCGGAGAGCTCCCAGTATCCTTCAGTCTGGGCGCTGGCCAAGTTGGTGGGGTCGGGGTACACCCGGGTGGCGGCCGCAACAATGTTGTCGTCGACGCCCGAGATGACCCAGGTGCCCGCGGGGTCTGCCGCGTTCTGGCTCAGGCGGGCGGTGCGCATGCGGCCGGAGAAGGTGCGGTACTTGTGGACCGCCCCCTCCATCCAGTGCTCGGTGACTACGATGCCCGCGCCCTTGGTGGTGAGGGTCGGCAGCAGGGGGTGCTCGGACGGGAGCTTGAGCTCCCACGAGCCAACGCCGTTGTGGACGTCTACGAACTTGAGGTCCGTGTACTCGGGGGCGATCTGGCCGACACGGGCGAAGGCCACGTCGCGGACCTCAATCGTGAAGTCAGAATCGCTCATCAGTACATGACCTCCCGGCGTTCAGGGTAGATGGCTTCGATCTTGGTGGCCGACGTTGCGTCAGCCATGGAGATGTCCACGGTGGACGTCCCGGGTGGGAACTCGAGGAACCATGGGGCCGGCCCGAGCTGAGTGTAGAGGTTGGTGCCGGACTGGTTCTTGATAGTCCAGCCGCCGTCTTCGAACTTGACCGTGATGGTTGTGCCTGCGGTGACGGTGTAGGTCGGGAGCACAAGGCCCCGGCCGGCGATCGTCAGCGAGAGGCCTGTACCCGGGCCAGTGATGGTCCAGGTAGGCCGGCTGGAGACGTCGCCCACGTTGTTCACGACCACCTGGCCCTGCGCGACCGAGCTGCCCACGTGGAGCTCAGCGAGCTCCGGGAGGAAGGGATCACCGAGGGCCGGCCGGACCGAGAGGGTCTGGTACTGCACCGACGTCCAGTAGGGGTCAGGGCACTTGAGGACGATCGGCATCTCAGCCTGGCGGGTCGGGTTGGCCCCGTACTGTCCCGAGGCGCCGGCTTCGTAGACGGCGTCGATCCAGTAGCTGCGCCCATCGTTGTAGTCCATGTAGACCTTGAACGGAACCCGGATCGTGCCGGCCAGCAGGCGGAGCTGGGCTTCCACCTCGTTGCGGCCCATGCCGAACGCGGTGATAGGGATGACCAGCTCGCGCTGCACCCGGCGAGTGCCACGCAGGCGGGCGC
>CALMPQ010000355.1 GCA_937872005.1 uncultured Propioniciclava sp. | reverse complement strand
GTCCTGGCCAGCACCATCATCTGCCTACGAGACCAGTTACGCGACACGCCCTAGTGCCGGACGCCGTCGGCCCCGTTCGCAGGCGGCTCCGCTGGGACACCGGCCTGCCGATGGTGCTACACAATGGCTACACTCGGAGCATGAGGACCATCAGCCAGCGGGAGTTGCGCAACGACAGCGGCCAAGTGCTCCGCGACGTCGAGGCCGGCCACACGATGGTGGTCACGCGCCGCGGCACCCCCGTCGCCCGCATCACCCCGCTGGACCAGCCCGCACCCGGCCACAGGCCCGCCCGGCTGCCCGCCGAGTTCTCTCTCGCCGACCTGCTCGAGCCCGACGTCAGCTCCGAGGAACTCCTGGCCGACCTGCGCGACGACCGATGACGACCTGGTACGTCGACACCTCGGCCGCCCTCAAACTCATCCTGCGCGAACCCGAGTCCGCATCCCTCATCGAGGCGATCGCCGGCGCCCGACCCGCCCTCGTCGGGAGCAACCTGCTCGAGACCGAACTCCGCCGGGCGGCCCACCGCTCCACGGTGCTCACGCAACGCCACGTCTCTGGCTTGCTGGCCCGGTTCTCCCTGTACGACGTGCCCGCAGCGGTCTTCACCCAGGCGGGGCTGCTCCCCGGGGCGTCCCTGCGCTCGTTGGACGCCCTCCACCTGGCGTCGGCGATGGCACTCGAGGTGGACGCCGTGGTCACCTACGACCACCGCCTCGCCGAGGCGGCCACGGACGTTGGTCTCCCGGTGCTCGCCCCCCGCTAGCCTCGGGGCCATGAAGCTCAGCACCGGCATCCCCGGGTTGGACGAGGCCATCGACGGCCTGCGGATCGGCGACAACGCCGTGTGGTACTGCGCGAGCCTGGATGACTACCTGCGCGTCCTCGAACCCTTCATCGCCGAGGCCCGCGCCTCGGGCCGGCGCATCGTCTACATCCGCTTCGCCGAGCACCCGCCGCTGGTCAGCGGCCACGACGTCGAGGTGCACGAACTCGACCCGCTGGAGGGCTTCGAACCCTTCGCCGTCGACGTCCACGACGTGGTCGTGCGCACTGGGCGTGAGGCGTTCTACGTGTTCGACTCGCTGGCCTCGCTGCTCGACTCGTGGCACTCCGACCTGATGCTGACGAGCTTCTTCCAGGTCACCTGCCCCCTGCTGTTCGCCCTCGACACGATCGCCTACTTCCCGCTCCTGCGCTCCGACGTGGACGTGTCGACGGTCGCTGGCATCCGCGAGACCACGCAGGTGCTGTTCGACCTCCAGGTCGTCGGCGGCGACACCTACGTGCACCCGCTGAAGGTCGACGGTCGCAGCTCGGCGACCATGTTCTACCCCCACCTCATCTCCGGCGACACGGCGACCCCGGTCACGTCGTCGGCCGCCTCCGCCCGGCTCTCGGCCACGCGCCGACGGTTGCGCCGGCGTCCCGACCACTGGAACCGTCTGGTGGAGGACGCGTTCGAGGCCCTCGACGGCACGGCCGAGGAGCAGGAGGAGGCGCACGCCCTGCTGGCCGAGGCCCTCCTGGGTCGGACGGCCGACCGGATGGTCGCCCTCGCCCGGCGGCACCTGACCCTCGACGACCTGGTGGTGGTGGCGTCCCGCGAGGTGGGGACGGGGCACGTGGGGGGCAAGGCCGTCGGCATGCTGACCGCGCGCGCGATCCTGCAGCGCGACCCCGAGAACCGCTTCACCGACCACCTCGAGCCGCACGACTCGTTCTACGTGGGCGCCGACGTCTTCTACCACTACATCGTCAGCAATGGCTGGTGGGAACACCGGCTCGCGCAGGCCCACGAGGGCACCTTCCTCTCGGCCGGCGCGGTGCTGCACGACCTCATGCCGACCGGCCGCTTCTCGCCATCGGTGCGCGAACAGTTCAAGGAGATGCTGGCCCACTTCGGCCAGGCCCCGATCATCGTGCGCTCCTCCTCCCTGCTGGAGGACAACTTCGGCAACGCCTTCGCCGGCAAGTACGACAGCTTCTTCCTCACCAACCAGGGCACGCCCGAGGAACGCCTCGACGCCCTGCTGGACGCCATCCGCGCCGTGTACGCCTCGGCCATGAGCGCCGAGGCGCTCAACTACCGCGTCAGCCGCGGGTTGGCCGACGTCGACGAGCAGATGGCCATCCTGGTCCAGCGCGTCTCCGGCGACCAGCACGGGCACCGCTTCTTCCCCCACGCCGCCGGCGTGGCGAACTCCTCCAACCTCTACACCTGGGACGCCTCGGTGGACGCCGAGGCGGGCATGCTGCGCCTGGTCTTCGGCCTCGGCACCCGCGCCGTGGACCGCACCACCAGCGACCACGCCCGCATCGTCGCCCTCGATGACCCGCTGCGCGGCCGGCTCTCCGACGCCGAGGACCTGTCGGCGTTCAGCCAGCGGGGTGTGGACGTGCTCGACCTGGCCGCGCAGCGCAACGCGTCGGTGCCCCTGTCGAGTCTGGTCGGCACCAACATCCGGGCCGACTGGGAGCTGTTCACCAGCCCCGACAAGGCCGCGCTGCGCCGTTTGGCTGAACGGGGGCGGACGCCGTCCACCCCACCGGTCGTCGCCGACTTCCGGGGGCTGCTGAGCCAGACGCTGTTCCCCGGCCTGATGCGCGACGCCCTGGCCGCCCTCGAGGACGCCTACTCCTACCCCGTCGACGTGGAGTTCACGGTGAACGCCACCCCGGGCGGCGCGGTGCGCATCGGCATCGTCCAGTGCCGCCCCCTGCAGACGCACGGGCCCGGAGCGGCGGTGCACATGCCCGAGGTGGCGGACGAGTCGGGCATCCTGTTCGCCTCCCCGGGTGAGTTCATGGGCGGCAACGTCCGCCTGCCGATCCGGTGGGTCATCGCGGTGCGGCCCGACTTCTACCTCAAGCTCGGCAACCAGCAGCGCCACGGCGCCGCCCGCCTCGTCGGGGAGCTCAACCGGCGCCTGGCCGACGAGCGGTTCCTGCTCCTGGGCCCCGGGCGCTGGGGGACGACGACCGAGGCCCTGGGCGTCCCGGTGCGCTTCGCGGAGATCAACCACGCGAGCGCGCTCGTGGAGGCGACCGACGCGCAGGGCAACTTCCGCCCCGAACTGAGCTATGGGTCACACTTCTTCCAGGACCTCGTCGAGACCGGCATCTTCTACGCGGCCGTGTTCGACGACCGGCCGGGCGTGATGTTCCACCCCGAACTCGCGACGGGGGCGCCGAACCGCGTGCTCGAGGTGGTCCCGGACGCCGAACCGGACCTCGTGGACGTGGTCCACGTGGCCCGGTTCGACGACCTGGAGCTCTACTCCGACATCGTCACGCAGCGCGTGCTGTGCGCACGACGCGGTTCGCTCAGATGACGCCCAGCGCCATCATCGTGTCGGCGACGCGCGTGAAGCCCGCGATGTTGGCGCCGGTGACGTAGTCGCCGGGCTTGCCGTACTCCTCGGCGGTCTCCGCGCAGCGCTCGTGGATGCCGACCATGATGTCCTTCAGGCGCTCCTCGGTGTGCTCGAAGCTCCACGAGTCGCGCGAGGCGTTCTGCTGCATCTCCAGCGCCGAGGTCGCCACGCCACCGGCGTTGGCGGCCTTGCCCGGGGCGAACCGGACGCCGGCCTTGCCGAACGCGCGGATCGCGTCGGGGGTCGAGGGCATGTTGGCGCCCTCGGCGACCAGCGTGCAGCCGTTGTCGATGAGCGCGCGGGCGCCGCCGATGCTCAGCTCGTTCTGGGTGGCGCAGGGCAGCGCGATGTCGCACGGCACGTCCCAGATCTGGCCCCCCTCGACGAAGCGGGCCGCGCTGTTGGCGTCCGCGTACTCGCTGATGCGGCTGCGGCGCACCTCCTTGAGGTCC
>CALMPQ010000354.1 GCA_937872005.1 uncultured Propioniciclava sp. | reverse complement strand
GAGGAGGTGGTCGCATCACCGAACAGTACCGACCGGCTGTAGCGTCCACAGAGGCTGAAGTGGACACCGTCGCGTTCGTCGGGAAGCTCAGGGCCGTCGATCTCGACACCCACCGGCTTCAGGTGACGGATGACACGGGCACGAAGGTCGCGCTGGCCAAGGTCGTCGATTCGGAGACCATCGGACGCCTGCTCAATCAGTACGTTGCCGTGTTCGGCACGCCCGTTCGGGATGACAACGGAAACCTCAAGGCCATCCACGGAGCGCGCGTCGAGCCGGCTCTCGCCTTGCCGCAGGGGGTTGGCTTGGGGGTCCAGGGTTGGGTGAGCCTCGGAGCGCTTGCGGAGGGCCTCGTTGGCCCCAGCTTGCGAGGGATCCCAGATGTCACCGATGACGAGGCAGAATCATTCCTCACTGCGATTGGCCTCCGATCGTCCTGGGAGCTGTCCTGCACGGGGACGCTCCCTGCGAGCATCACTGACAACGAATCCGACGTTCCCACTCAAGTTGGCAAGAGTCAGCGAACTTCCAAGTGAGAGGGGGATGAAGTTGGAAGTGTCCCCGTCAGGCACTCACTCTCATTGTCACTCCTCACTGTCATGAGTGACAGGCAGAGTGACAGCGAGAGAGCCCCTCACAGCGTCTCCAAGAAGTTCTCGTCCAAGCGGTAGAGCGTCACCGTCTGTTCTGCTTGGACGCCGACGCCATGGGTCACGAGCAACTGGGCGAGGCGGCGGGCGTCGATCAACTCAATGCGCGCACTGAAGCGGTCGGCCTCCGTGCGCGCCCCGTCCGTGAAGCGTGACGTCGTGATGTACGCGCCGCGGTCGCCCTGCTTGCCGAGCAGGGCGCCGGCGAACTCGTGGATCCGTGGCCGGCCGATTGGACGGTCGACTGCGCAGCGCTTGGCCTGCACGTAGATACGGTCGAGGCCCAACGGGTCCTGGCTGATGATGCCGTCGATGCCCGCGTCCCCGGACGCCGACGTGCGCTCCAGCTGCCCCATCCGGTTGTCGCTCCGCCCGTACCCCATCGCCCCGAGCAACCGGATCACCAGTTCCTCGAACGCGGTCGGGGACAGCGCCAGCGCCGCCTTGAGTACCTCGCCCTCGATGACGGCGCGGTTGGCCGCGATCGCCTCTTCGACCAAGTCACTCGGAGTCTTCGGACGCCTCGGGCTGGGGCTCACCTGCCGGGCCGGGTGTCGCCGATGCCGTGCGCGTCTCAGCGGTGGGGCCTGTCCTCTCGCGCTTGCGTTCGGTGAACTCGACGAAGGAGGGAATGCCTCCAACACCTTGTTGTCGATGCGTTCGGGATGGGCCCGCAGCGCGGCCCGGCCCTCGTCGGTGATCGTGATCTGGCCGCGCGTGGGTCGCGTGACGAGCCCGGCCTGGTTGAGGTAGGTCATCGCCCAACCGACGCGAGCACGGGGCGCATGCAGGTCTGGTAGTCCGGAATCATCGCTCTCCTTGGGGCTTTGGCGGCTCCTGTGCGGTTGATGGACGTGGCCGGGTGCCTCGCCCTTCACATGACCAGACCTAGTTGGTGATAGACCTCAAACGGGTCTCGCCAGGGCACTCCCATGGCGTCACAGGCGTCCGGAATCATCACCCGCTTCTTCGATTCGGGGCGCGGCTGTTCCCGAGTCACGAGTTCATGTCCGCCCGAGTGAGCTTGGGCCACGAGCAGATAGTCCGCCGCCGCGAGGAACTCACTCCGAGCCGCTTGGGTGTATCCCCGCTGCGGGCTCATCGCCCAGGTGGAGAGGTTTCCCATGCTCGTCACCGCAGCTTGGTCAGGAGCCAGCCAGAAACTCGTCGGTAGACCCTTTGCCCACGCGGCCAGTGGGTCTTGGCCGGCCACAAGTTCGTCGCGGACAGCCTCGATGGATGCGACCGTGCCGCCCTGATGCCGTTGGGTCAGCCAGGACCAGAATGTCGGGGCCAGCGCCGGAGCGTAGTAGGTCCGTGCCGCCTCGATGAATACGTTGGCGTCGAGCAGGAACATCAGCGACCCTCCAGACGGCTGGCGTACTCGTCGAAGAGTCGAGGGGAGCTGAACGCCATGAGCCGCACGGCATCCGTCACCGGCGTCGCCCCGCGGCGCGTCTCGGAAATCAACGCGCGAGACAACCGCTCGCCGATGCGGAACGGCTGATTGTTGTAGAAGTCCCCTCCGGGCGTTCGTTTCGTCTCCCCCAAGAGGGTCAGCAGTCGATCGACTTCATCACGGTAGGCGGTAGCGAAGCCCTCTTGGGGGACCAGACGCACATCTCGCAGCCTGATGAGGACGACCAGGGTGGAGCAACGGTAGTAGGAGGCGAGCCGCTCAAGCTCCTGGGTACGTGGGGCAGTCGCATCGAACCGGATCACGAGGTCGTCGCGGGGGACGGCGATCTCGGCGGCCACCGTGTCGCACCAGCGCTCGATGTCGGTGGTTGCTTCCTCCAGAGGTTCCCCGCCGACACTGACGCCGGAGTCGCCATGCCACACGTGCGCGAACTCGTGCAGAAGGGAGAAGACTTGTCCGGCCTTGGTGTCGTTCGCGTTGACGAAGACCAAGGGAGCGGTCGCGCTCCTGAGGGTGAACCCCCTGAACTCTTCGCGGTCGAGGAGGCGATGTGTGTTGTTGCCCACCATGGAGGAGAGGACTGCCAAGCCCCCCAACGCTTCGAACGCGCGAACGAGGTGCTTGCGCGCTTCGTCGTTGGAACGCAGCTTGCTCCGTTCAGGAAGGTCGTAGCGGAGGGCGGTTCGGATCAACGCAGCCGCGTCGGTGGGCTCCATGCCGCGCGCGGACCCCACAAACGCCAGCTCGTCCTCGCCCCAGCTGGTCAGATAGTCCTCGAACCAACCTTGGCGTTGCTGGTTGAGATGGATCGTGTCCAGCAACTCTTGGCTGGGTTCAGCGATCCCGGTTCCTGTGACGCGGAAGTCAGGGATGGGGAGTTCGACTGTCGGCGGGGTCTCCAGGAGCAGCATGCCGAAAGGCACGTGGGTGTACGCAGCGAGGTCCTGAGCCTGTTTGACGGTCGGGTGGACGTCCTCCGCCACCCATCGGTCCCAGGCCGGGAACCGCCGACGCATGGCCTCGTTGTCGTGGCGACCGCGCTGTTGGGCCCACTCCAACACCGGCCGGCGTACGGCGACGCGAGCGTTGGCCATGCTGTCTCACCTCCCTTCCCTCAAGTCTCGCAGACCCTTCAGACAGGATGACGGGTGACCCGCACGAGCGCATCGACCGACCTGTTCTCGGCCCCGAGAGATTGTCAGCTGAGCGGGGCACGATGTTGGCATGGATACCTTCTGGGGCCTGACTGCCACCGACTGGACTGCCATCTACACCCTCATCACGCTCTTGCTCTGGGTGACTGCTGTCGTCACTGTCGTCTACGCCGCCCGACAGTGGCGCGACACGCGAGCGGCCAACCTCGAGACCATGCGGCCCTATGTCCTGGCGACGGCTGAACCTCTCCTCTCGGATCGGCAGGTGTTCGACCTGTCGATCCGGAATATCGGTCAGCGTCCGGCGATCGACGTGCGGGTGGAGATCGACCCTCCGCCACGCCGGTCAAGCGACCCGGCGGAAGGCCCGACACTGGGGAAGCTTCGCATGCTCAACGAGCCGATCGCCATGATCGCTCCTGGGCAGGACATGCGGACCTTGTGGGATGACCACGCAAAGCGTCATGAGGTTGATCTCCCGTGGGTCCACAGGGTGAAGATCGAGTACTCCGACACGTCCGGGCACCGCTTCGCCGAGCAGGCGATCATTGACCTGTCTGCCATGTGCGGGACGGGCTGGCGGGTAGAGAAGACGATCCACGATGTGGGGCAGGCGGTGGAAAGGATCGCGAGGTCGTCCGAGCGGACACTTGATGTCCAACGGCGGTTGGTCGACGCCTACTCATCGCACGGCGACCGGTTCATCCCGGATGTGGTGCCTCAAGCGGAATCTGCTCATCGGCGCGCACTTCGGTGGATGCGTGAACTGCCTCATCGAGTTCGGATGCTTGCTGCTCGATGAGGTCGCTGTCGGACGCCGCGCCGGTGAGTCGGCCGGAGAACGCTGCGGCGAGCACGGCGCGACGCAGTGTGGCCGAGCGTCGCCGCGCTGCGAGCAGCTCTTCCCGGAGACGACCGTTCGTGTCGAGTTGTTCGGTCACGCGAGCAGCGATCCGTCCCGACTCGCCGCTGGGTGGAAGGATGACCGGCATCTTCCGTATGACCGTCTGACTGATCGAGGCAAGGTTGACGCTCTGCTTCCCATTGCGCATGGCCCAGGGAGAACCGAAGGTGTTCGCCGTCAGGGACAGGAAGTAGGGATCCAGATCGGTCTTGATCCGCGCGCGGAAGACATGGTTCTGGTGAATGCAGCCGGGGATCTGTCCCTCCCACACCCAGCCGCGCGCCAGCTTGTCACGATCGCCACCCTCGTTGAGGAGCACATCGCCAACCCGCAACTCCAGGGCCTGAGCCTTCTGGGCCGTCACGCGGATAGTCGCGATCTCGCTGAGATCCAGACGTCCACGCTGCACGTTGGCGACTCGTAAGTAGGGAACCTCCACCAACGACGGATCAGCTTGCTTCTTGCTGTCCTTCGTCACGCCTCCCACGACGTCGGCAACGTCATCGAGGCGCACCCACAGCCACCCCGGGCGTAGCGGAACGATGGTCGAGTCATCCGTCCCAATGTTGGGCAACTCCGGGGTCGGGCGATGCATCGTGCTGGTGGCATCGACGAGAGCGGATCGAATGATCTGCTCTTCGAGGGCGCGAACGCGAGCCAGAGCGGTGGAGATACCGCCGTCCGCGGCATCGAGGCGTGAGAGGTGGTCCTCGATGATCTCGACGATTTGTCGCTGCTCGTCTGTGGACGGGAGCGGAACGGGGATTCGGCGGAGCCGTTCCTGTGGAAGGTGAGCGATGGTGGAGCCGGTCGAGAACCGCGCAAGTACCCCGGAGGAGGCAGCTGACTCAAGGTAGTAACGAAGGAACAGCGGGCTGAGAGTTGAGGACGGCCGAACGCGGTGAAGTGCCTTCTGAAAGGCCATGAATGCTTCGCCGCCCTCGTAGATCGCCGCCCTGCCGATCTCGCCCCCTTCGCAAACCAGAAGGTCCCCGGGTCGAACGCCGAAACGATCGCGCTCCTCATCGGCCAGCTCCATCGTCAGTACGTCGCTGGTGTCGATACGTCCCCACTGGACGTTCTGGTTGCGCAGATAGGGCACGGAGGGATGGCCCCGCGTCTTTGAACGATCGAGCATTTTCCCAAGTGCGGTCTCAGCTACCGTTCCCAGGGGCGCCGTGGGCCAGCTCACGCCGTCAGCTCCCGGTTCAGTTCGTCCAGGATCGCCCCGGCGTCCGGACCCAGCTCGCGGAGTGCCCCGTCGACGCCGCCCCGTTCGGAGAACGGCGTCCCATCGAGATCGCGGGCGTCGATGCCGGCCGACGCCGAGACGACCTCGACGATGTGGTCCAGCCACCACCTTTGCGCGTCGCCGAACCGAACCCCTGCCTGCTCCTGCTGCGCCAGCCACCCGGCGT
>CALMPQ010000353.1 GCA_937872005.1 uncultured Propioniciclava sp. | reverse complement strand
TGCGGCGGCATGTCCGACAAGGTCGCGGTCGGCGACACGATCGTCGCCACGGCCGCCCACACCAACGCGTCCCTGTCGACGCTGTTCGTGCCGGGCATCTCGCTGTCGTGGGCGCCGTCCTACCCGCTCCTGCGCGCCGCCATGGACGCCGCGGGCTCGCTCACCGACGCTGTCGTGCACGCCGGGCCGGTGTACTGCTCCGACCACTTCTACCTCGGCAACGCCGACATCATCGCCGGCCTGCAGCGCTACGGCACCCTCGGGGTCGAGATGGAGTCGGCCGGGCTCTACGCCTGCGCCGCCGCCGAGAACGCAGAGGCGCTCACGGTGCTGACCGTCAGCGACCACCTGTTCGACCCCAGCCGCGACATGAGTGCCGAGGAGCGGGAGGCCCGCTACGGCACGAGTGTGCGCATCGCGCTTTCCGCTTTGCTCGCCTGACCCGGGTGGCGCGATGATGGGACATGGCGATCCCACTGGCCGACTTCGTCGTGTACGTCACCGAGCATCCGCTGGGGGTGGTGGCCACGCACGACGAGGTGCGTGGTCCCGAGGCTGCGCTGCTGACGTTCGCGCCGCTGCCCGACGGTGACGTCCTGTTCGACACGCAGGTCAACTCCCGCAAGCTGCGCAACATCAAGGCCGACCCCCGCATCGCCCTGGTCATCGGGACGACCGAGGAGTCGTCCATCCAGGTCGAAGGGGTCGCCTCCCTGCCCCGCGACGCCGAGGAGCAGCGTGCCTGGGCTCGGGCGTACGAACAGCGTTTCCCCGACTCGCAGTCCGCGGACGCCGCGTTCACGATGGTGCGCGTGCACCCCCGATGGCTGCGGCACTACGTCGTGGGCGGCTGTCTCCACGAGGGCGACGTCGCCTGGGCCTGACCCGGCGCAGAACTTCTCCGTTCGCCGGCTGACGCGGCAGCATGGCAGGCGGCGCATCGCCAGGCGCCTGCGACCATTCCGGTCTACGCGGTTGACGGGGTCACCCGCATCGGGGAGTTCCGAGTCGAAGGCTGAGGCAGATCCCGGGACTTCAACGCGACGAGGCGGACGCCGGTTGCCCCGTGTGGCCGATCACCACGTTGTTGTAGCTGAGCAACCGCCAGCGCTGGTTGTGGTCGAGGATCGTCCACGAGCAGTTCCACAGCCCCGACAGGGCGAACGATCCCTCCATGCCCAACCCCAGGAACAGGCACAGCCCGACGCGCAGCGCGAGCCCGTGCCCGACGACGATGGTCGTCTCCCCCGGGTGGGCCGCCGCCAACTCAACCAGCACGGACGCCACCCGCGCGCCCGCCTCCTCCGCGGTCTCCCCCGTGTCGGAACGCCGGAAGTCACGACCCGAACGCAGGGCGTCCTCGAACCACGGGTTCTCGGCGGCCACCTCGGCCGACGTGCGACCCTGCCACGAACCCACGTCGATCTCCCGCAACCGACGGTCGACCGACACCCCCAAACCGGACGCCCCAGCGATCGCCTCGGCCGTCGCGGACGCCCGCAGCAGGTCCGACGTGACCACCCGCGCGGCCTTCAGCCGGACGAGGCGCCCGGCCACGGCGTCCACCTGGGAACGCCCGATGCGGTTGAGCGGGACGTCCTGCTGCCCCTGGAACCGCCCGGCCGCATTGGAGTCGGTCTGGCCGTGGCGCACGAGCACCAGCTTGGTGCGGGGCGAGGCGTCCATCACGCGGTGTCGGCGGCCACGCCCTCGTCGACACTCAGCTCGATGGCCGGGCAGTCGCGCCACAGCCGCTCGAGTGAGTAGAGCTGCCGCTCCTCGGCGTGCTGCACGTGCACGACGATGTCGCCGAAGTCCAGCAGCACCCAGCGCTTCTCGGCCTCGCCCTCGCGGCGCAGCACCTTCGAGCCGTCCTTGAACAGCTTCTCCTCGATCGCGTCGACGACCGCGCCCACCTGGGGCTCGTTCTTCGCCGTCACGATCAGGAACACATCGGTGAGGGCCAGTCGCTCCGACACGTCGAAGGCCACCAGATCGGTGGCCTGCTTGTCGGCGGCCGCCTGGGCCGCGAGTTGGGTCAAGTGGAGCGCGTGGTCAGTCGCCGCCATGAATCTCCTTGTCACCGGGCTCTTCAACGTAGAGGCCCCGCTTGCTGATGTACTGCACGATACCGTCCGGCACCAAGTACCACGTGGGCAAACCGGACGCCGTGCGCTCACGACACGCGGTCGAGCTGATCGCCAGCGCCGGGATCTCGATCAGCGTCACCTTGTCGGCGGGCAGGTGGGAGATGTCCTTCTGGTCCAGGTCCACACCGGGCCGGGACACGCCCACGAAGTGCGCCAGCTCGAACAGCTCGTCGGCACCCCTCCACGTCAGGATCTGGCTGAGCGCGTCGGCACCGGTGATGAAGTACAACTGGGTCTGGGGCCCGCGCAACGCGCGCAGGTCGCGCAGCGTGTCGACGGTGTAGGTGTCGCCCGGACGGTCGATGTCCACCCTGCTCACCGAGAAGCGGGGGTTGGACGCGGTCGCGATGACCGTCATCAGGTAGCGGTCCTCGGGCGGGGAAACCCTCTTGTGCGCCTTCTGCCAGGGCTGCCCGGTCGGCACGAAGACCACTTCATCGAGGTCGAATCGTGCAGCCACTTCGCTGGCGGCCACGAGGTGGCCGTGGTGGATGGGGTCGAAGGTGCCACCCATCACGCCGAGGCGCCACGCGCGGCCCGTGCCGTTGGCCAGGCCGGTCGAGGTCATTCGCGCTCGGACACCGCGTGCGGACGAGCGGAGCCAAAGCCCACGAGCGTGGCCAGCAGGCCGAGCAGGCCCGCGAAGACGACGAGGCCGGTGATGATCGCACCGGTCTGGTCCCCGTGGCCGGCGGCGGTCTCGAGCAGGAGGTTCATGCGCGGGAGCATACCGAATTCAGGCGCGGGTCTGCCCGTGGCCCGTGACGATGTACTTCGTGGCGGTCATTTCCGGCAGCGCCATCGGCCCGCGCGCGTGCAACTTCTGGGTGGAGATGCCGATCTCGGCACCGAACCCGAACTCGCCCCCGTCGACGAACCGGCTGGACGCGTTGACGAGCACCGCGGCGGCATCCACCTCGGCGACGAACCGGTCGGCCGCGCGCAGGTCGGAGGTGACGATCGTCTCGGAGTGGCCCGTCGAGTGCTCGCGGATGTGCGTGATGGCCGCGTCGAGGTCGTCGACGACGTCGCACGCCAGGTCGAGCGACAGGTACTCGGCGTCGAACTCACCCTCCTCCGCCGGCACGACCGTCTCCGAGAACCCGGTCACGGCCGGGGTGCCGTGGACGGTCACGCCGGCGTCCGCCAACGCCGTCAGGGCCTTGGGCAGGAAGGTGGGGGCGGCGTCCGCGTGCACGAGCAGCGTCTCGACCGCGTTGCACACCGACGGGCGTTGGGTCTTCGCGTTGAGCAGGATCTCCAGGGCCATGTCGTGGTCAGCCGTCGCGTCGACGAACAGGTGGCAGTTGCCGGTGCCGGTCTCGATGACGGGCACCTTCG
>CALMPQ010000352.1 GCA_937872005.1 uncultured Propioniciclava sp. | reverse complement strand
GGATCAACCGGGTCCTCAACCTGCGCCACCGCCACCCCACCCTGTGGCGACTCGTCATCGAAGGCGACATCCGCCCCTTTGAGGGCTTCCGCGTCGCCGACGCCGCCGTCGCCGTCAACCTCGACGCCGCCGCGTGCGAACGCTTCGACCGGATGTGCCGCCGCCCTGCGCCTGCAACCGTGGGCGCGAGTGAAGTCCCAGGCCGAGAAATGGCTCCTGGCCGCCGACCCCGAGCAAGCCCTCGCGAACGCCGAAGCCGCCAACCGCCGACGCGACGTCACCCTCGGCCGGATCAAGGACGGCCACGTCGGCCTGTGGGGACAACTCGACGCAGCTGACGGGCTCGCGTTGGACGAAGCCCTCACCCTCCTGGCGCAGAACGTGGACGGCGACACCATCGACCAGCGCCGCGCCACCGCCCTCGGCCTCCTGGCCCGCAATGCCCTCGGCCAGGAAGTGTTGCCTGAGCCTGTCGAGGGGCAGACCCCCACCCGCCGGAAGGTCGACCTGATCATCCGGCTCGACGACAGTGGTATCGCGACGATCACCGGCTGGGGCCACGTCCTGCTCTCTCAACTCCCCAGCATTCTGACGGGCTGCACGGTCCGCGTCCGACCCATCGTCATCGGAAGTGACCTGCTCGCCGTGGATGGCTACCACGTGCCCGACACCATGCGCACCGTCCTCAACGAACGCAACCCCGTCGACGTGTTCCCCTTCGGCACCAGACCCGCCGACACGTGCCAGGCCGACCACACCATCCCCTACACGCCCGGGGTCGAGGGACAGACCCACCTCGGCAACCTCGGACCCCTGTCGTCGTTCACGCACCGGTTGAAGACCCACGGCGGCTGGCACCTCGAACAACCATCCCCCGGCCACTACGTCTGGCGTTCCCCGCTCGGGTATGAGTACGCCGTCACCGCCGCTGGGACCATCCTGATCCGCCGGCCACCACCACCCGAACACCACTGGTGGCACCAAGAACCACCCGACGACCGGCCTGTCGATGACGTCGCACCACCCGACGGAGCGACCCGAGCCGGAGCCAGACCCGACCCCGGACCACGACAACAACCACTCCCCTACGTCGCCTAACCCCACCACAAGCCGCACCCGACCGAGAAACCCCCTCGGCCGGGCCACCGGCGTGCCGGCGCGTAACATGCTCCACCGTGACTTCCACGCTGCCAGCCGAGCGGATCCGGGCCGCCCGCGACGGCGACCTGGTCGTGTTCGCGGCCAACGGCTTCGGCTTCGCGTCCTGGATGGCGCGGGTTCCCGACGTGCGCGAGTTGCTCGACCTGACCCCGGGCCTGCTCGCCCTCATCCTGCTCGCGATCTCGGCCGGATCGCTCATCGGGCTGCCGGTCGCCGGTCGCATCGCCCAAGCCCTCGGCGCGACCCGCACGGTGCGGCTGGGGCTGGCCCTCGTCGCCCCGGGCCTCGTGATCGCCGCCGCCGCGGCCCAGGCGCAGCTCCCCCTGGGTTGGACGATGGCCGGCCTCTTCCTGCTCGGTCTCGGCGTCGGGATCTGGGACGTCGCCCAGAACCTCGAGGGATCGGTCATCGAGCAGCGCCTGATGAAGCCGATCATGCCGTGGTTCCATGCCGCCTTCAGCGGCGGCACCGTGGTCGGCGCACTCGTGGGCGCGGTCGTCGTCGCCCTGGGCGTCCCCCTGGTCGCGCACCTCGGGGTCGTCGCCGCGGTCAGCGTCGTCCTGATCCTGTGGGGCACCTCCCGGTTCCTGCCCGCGCATGAGGACGCCGCGGGTCCGGCGAACGTGTCCACCCGGCAGCGGTCGGCCTGGCTGGAACCGCGGACGCTACTGATCGGCGTCATGGTGCTGGCGGCCGCCTTCACGGAGGGCACCGCCAACGACTGGCTCGCGGTGGCATTCGTCGACGGGCACGACCTCGACAACGCCTTCGGCGTGCTGGCGCTCGCCCTGTTCCTCACCTTCATGACGGCGGGCCGCATCCTCGGTGCGCGTCTGCTCGACCGCTTCGGACGCGTCGCAGTGCTCCGCGGCATGTTCGGGGCGGCCCTCGTCGGGTGCGTCCTGGTCGTGTTCGGCACCCGCGAACTCGCGTTCGTGGGCGCGGCCATCTGGGGGCTGGGCGCGAGCCTCGGCTTCCCGGTCGGCATGTCGGCGGCGGCCGACGACCCGAGCCGCGCGGCGGTGCGACTCTCGGTCGTGTCGACGATCGGTTACACGGCCTTCCTGGCCGGCCCGCCGCTGCTGGGGCTGCTCGGCGACCACTACGGCGTCCTGCAGTCCCTGCTCGTCGTGGGAGCCGTCTCGGTGTTGGCGTTGCTCGTTGTTCCCGCCGCCCGGGAATAGCGCCGACCCCCGCCCCGGTTCAACCCGACGTGAAGAGCTTCGGATTCCTCTCCTTCGGCCACTACGCCGCCAGCCCCCACCAGGGCCCCGACGCCAAGGGCATGCTCAAGGACGCCCTCGAGATCGCGCGTGGCGCGGACGAGCTCGGCGTCAATGGCGCCTATTTCCGCGTGCACCACTTCGCGCGTCAGGCGGCGGCCCCCATGCCGCTGCTCGCAGCCATCGCCGGCAGCACCCAGCACATCGAGGTCGGCACCGGCGTCATCGACATGCGCTACGAGAACCCCCTCCACCTCGCCGAGGAGCTGGCCGCCCTCGACCTGCTCGCCGACCAGCGCATCGCGATCGGCATCAGCCGCGGCTCCCCCGAGCCCGCCCTACGCGGTTGGGAGACCTTCGGCTACACCGGCTCCACCGACCCGCGTGGCGCCGACCTCGCCCGCGAGAAGTTCGACCTGTTCCTGCGCGCGATCGACGGCGAGCGCCTCGCGGACGCCGACCCCCGCCAGTTCGGCCCCGGCCAGAAGCTGCGCATCGAGCCCCACTCCCCCGGCCTGCGCCAGCGCATCTGGTGGGGCGCCGGCACCCGCGAGACCGCCGTCAACGCGGCCAAGCTCGGCGTCAACCTCATGAGCTCGACCCTCGTCACCGAGGCGACCGGCCAGACCCTCGGCGACCTCCAGGCCGAGCAGATCGACCTCTTCCGCGAGGCCTTCACCGAGGCCGGCCACGGCTGGACGCCGCGGGTCTCGGTCAGCCGTTCCGTGTTCCCGATCGTCGACGCCAACGACGCCATGTGGCTGCAGCTGCGCCGCTCGGAGGGCTCCGACCAGATCGGCGTCATCGACGGGTTCCGGTCCACGTTCGGTCGCTCCTACGTCGACGAGCCCGACCAGCTCATCGAGCAGCTCAAGGAGGACGCCGCCGTCATGGCGGCCGATACCCTGATGCTGACCATCCCGAGCCAGCTGGGCCCCGAGGCGAACCTCCGCATCCTGGAGAACTTCGCCACCCACGTGGCCCCCGCGCTCGGCTGGGAGCCCACTCACTGAGGAGGACTCATGTCCGAGGAGCCGCGCACGCTGGCCGTCGACCGCTCCGGCGCGTGGACGTACGTCGCCCGCAACGACCGGGGCGGCGAGGTCCGCATCGGCGTCGCGGGGGCGGCCGACTCGTTCACCCCGGGCGAGCTGCTGCAGCTCGCGGTGGCGACGTGCGGCGCGCTCTCGGCCGACCACGTCCTGGCCAGCCGCTTGGGCGAGGACTTCGAGGCCACCCTGCTGCTCGACGCCCTCACCGCGCCGAACGCCGGCCCGCACGAGTCGCGCTACACGCACCTCTCCACGCAGCTGGTGACCGACCTGTCCGCGTTGCCGCCCGACCGCCGCGACGCACTGATCGCCCGCGCTGAGAAGGCCATCGATCGCCTGTGCGCCGTCGCCCGCACCGTGGAGCGCAGCGCCACGGCGGAGGCCCGCGTCGTCGATCAGGGCTCGGTGTAGTTCCGCGCGTTGGGGTGCAGCTTCGCCGCCGACACCGACGGTGAGTCGAGCCAGAACCGCCACGGCCGGTCGAACGCCCGCGACACGTTGACCCGGACGCCGACCCGCACGGCGTCCGGGTCGACGGACGTGCCGGCCAGGTC
>CALMPQ010000351.1 GCA_937872005.1 uncultured Propioniciclava sp. | reverse complement strand
TCATCGAGGAGCGCCTGCACCCGGCGAGCCCGCTGGTCCACCTGTGGCTGGGCGTGGTGGCGATCGGCTGGTTCGTCGTCACCTCCTTCCTGCAGGGCGACCCCATCTGGGAGGACTTTGGCAAGCTCCAGGAACGACTCACGGACGTGCCGTGGTGGCTCTACATCGTGGCCGCCGTCGTCATCATCGGGCTCGGCTTCGGCTACTGGTCGTGGTGGACCACCAAGTTCGTCATCGACGACCACGAGTTCCGACTCGAGAACACGGGCGCCTTCCGGGAGAGCCAGCGCATCGCGTTCAGCCGCATCCAGTCCGTCGACGTCACCCAACCCTTCGCCGCCCGCCTGCTCGGCCTGGCGCAGGTGAAGATCGACGTCGGGACCGACGGCGGGGCGAGCCTGTCGTTCCTGAAACGGTCCCGCGCCGTCGAGATCCGCGACTACCTGATGACCCGCGCGCACGGCCGCGCTGCAACCACCGCCGAACCGGGCCGCGAGGCGTCCCGCTGGGATGACTCGGCCGTCGGCGACCAGGTGCTCGTGCGCCTCACCCCCGGCGAGATCATCCTGAGTGCGTTCGCGAGCCTCGACATCCTGTTCATCGCGATCGCCTTCGCCATCCCGTGGCTCCTCGGGCAGGTGTTCGACTGGTCCGTGCTCGCCTGGGGCGGTGGCATGGTCGGCCTCGCGATCGCCCTGTTCGGCTACCTCTCCAACCGCCTGTTCGGCCAGTTCAACTACACCCTCGCGCGCACGCCGGCCGGCCTCCGCATCACGCGCGGACTGTTCACGCTGCGGTCCCAGACCATCCCCACCCACCGGGTGCAGGCGGTGCAGACCAGTCAACCGTTGATCTGGCGGTGGCTGGGCCGGGCGCGCCTCGACGTGACGATCCTGGGCCTGGGCGGCCTCCAGGACGGCGAGGAGATGAGCACCTCCACCATCTACCTCCCCTTCGGCACCGCCGAGCAGGTGCAGGTGGCGCTCGCGGCGATCTGGCCGGGGCTGGAGCTGGAGAAGCTCCAGTTCGCGCGCAGCCCCGAGCGGGCGAAGTGGCTCGACCCGCTGCAGTGGGGCTGGCAGGGCTGGGCGCTGGACGAGCAAGTCTTCGCAGTGCGCTCGGGCTGGACCCACCGCAAGCAGCTCATCGTCCCGCACGCCCGCCTGCAGTCGGTGCGCCTCAGCCAGGGGCCGCTGGAGCGCCGCTTGGGCTTGGCCAGCGTGCACGCCACGACCACCGACCTTCTGGGCCACAACGCGGCCAGCCACCTCGACGTCGCCACGGCTCGGGCGCTCGTCGACACCGAGATGGACCGGGCGCGAGCGTCCCGGGTCGGCGAGCTGCTCGACCCGCCGGGGCTGCAGGATGCAGCGGTCGTGGCCGACCCCGCCGGGGTCGTCCTGGTCGGCTCCCCCGACATCTGGACGCCCCCGACGGCCCCGCTCCCAGCCGCGCTTCCTGCGCCCATGGAGCCCGCCCGGGCGCAGGTGCGGGAGGGCCAGCCGGACCAGTAGTGTTGCGCTCATGAAGACGCGGTACGCACTCGGCATCGACATCGGCGGCTCCGGCATCAAGGGGGCCATCGTCGACCTGAAGAAGGGCGGGTTTGCGACCGACCGGCTGCGCATCGTAACCCCCCAGCCGGCCACGCCTGCTGCGGTGGCTGCGGTGGTCAAGCAGATCGCCGACCACTTCGCCAAGGAGTTGGGGGACGGTCCCGTGGGCATCACAGTTCCGGCAGCCGTGACGCACGGCTACACCCGGACGGCGGCCAACATCGACCCCACCTGGGTGGACGCCCCGGCCGAGACGATCTTCCGCGAGACGCTCGGGCGTCCGATCACCCTGGTCAACGACGCGGACGCCGCGGGCATCGCCGAGGTGCTCTGGGGCGCGGCCAAGGACCACCCCGGCCTCGTCATCGTCACCACGCTCGGCACGGGCATCGGGACGGCGATGATCTACAAGGGGACGCTGATCCCCAACATCGAGCTGGGCCACATCGAGATGTTCGGGGCCGACGCCGAACCGCAGGCCGCGGCGTCCGTGAAGGACCGCGAGGGCCTGAGCTACGAGGAGTGGGCGACCACCCGGCTGCAGCCGTACTACGAGCGACTGGAGTTCTACACCTGGCCCGACCTGATCGTCGTGGGCGGCGGTGTCAGCAAGGAGTCGGAGAAGTTCCTGCCCCTGCTGAAGCTCAAGACGCCGATCGTGCCCGCGAAGCTGCGCAACGCGGCCGGCATCGTCGGTGCCGCGTGGCTGGCCGTCGACGCGCTGGAGAACCCCGACACCCTGAAGGACGGCGCCAACCCGTCCAAGAAGAAGCTGAAGAAGAAGGGCTGAGCCCTCACATGTGGTCGGGGGCCTCGATGCCGAGCAGGCCGAGGCCCGTGGCCAGCACCTTCTTCGTCGTCGCGCAGAGCGCAAGGCGGGATGCCCGCACCTCGCCCTCGGACTTCAGCACCGGGCACTGCTCGTAGAACGTGCTCATGTGCGTGGCGGTCTCGAACAGGTAGGTGCACAACTTGTGCGGCTGTAGGTCCTGCGCGACGCCGGCCACGACCTCGCCGAAGCGGCTGAGCTGCAGCGCGAGGGCCTGCTCGGCGGGCTCGGTCAGGGTGGTGATCGTCGACCACGCGATGCCGTCGGCCTCCGCGCGGCGCAGGATCTGGTTGGCGCGCGCGTGGGCGTATTGCAGGTAGGGGCCGGTGTCGCCGGTGGTCGCGGTCATGCGCTCCGCATCGAAGACGTAGTCCTTCTGCAGTTGGTTCGACAGGTCGGAGTACTTCACCGCCGCCATGGCGATCGGGCGGGTCGCGACCTCCTCGGCCTCGTCGAGCAGCGACTGCAGCGTCACGGTGCCGCCAGCGCGGGTGCGGAGCATCTTGCCGTCGGGGCCGAGCACCGACCCGAAGCCGACGTGCTCGGCGGTGACGCCCTCGGGCAGGTAGCCGGCCATGCGGGCGACGGCGAACACCTGCTGGAAGTGGAACGACTGCGGCATGCCGACGACGTAGATGATGCGGTCGGCGTCCAGCTGGGTGGTGCGGTAGCGGATCGCGGCGAGGTCGGTCGCCGCATAACCGAACCCGCCGTCGCTCTTGCGGACGATCAACGGGGCGTCCTGGCCCTCGACGAACACCACGAGGGCGCCGTCGTCGATGCGCGCGATGCCGCGCTCCTCGAGGTCGGCGGCCACCTCGGGCAGCATGCTGTTGTAGAACGACTCGCCGAACAGGTCGTCGTCGGTGAGCAGGACGCCAAGGCGGTCGTAGGCCTCGTTGAAGCCCTTCTTCGACACCTCGACCAGCGTGCGCCAGATGGCGAGGGTCTCCTCGTCGCCGGACTGGAGGGCGACGACGCGGCGGCGGGCGGCGTCCGCGAACTGCTCGTCGGACTTGAAGCGCTCCTGCGCGCGCTTGTAGAGCGCCACCGAGCCGTCGAGGTCGAGCGAGGCCGTGTCGATGCCCTCGTCGAGGATGAACTGGACGAGCATGCCGAACTGGGTGCCCCAGTCGCCGATGTGGTTGGCGGGGATCACCCGGTGGCCGCACGCGGTCAGCACCCGGTTGAAGCAGTCGCCGATGATCGTCGAGCGCAGGTTGCCGACGTGCATCGGCTTGGCGACGTTCGGCGCGGAGTAGTCGATGACGACCGTCTGCGGGTCGGTGGCCTGGGCGATGCCGGTGGTCGGGTCGGCCAGCAGGTCGGTGACCGCCTGGGCGAGCACGGACGCCTTGAGTCGGAAGTTGATGAACCCCGGCCCGGCGACCTCGAGGGGCTCACAGATGTCGTCGATGTCGATGCGGGTGATGAGGTCGGCGGCGACCTCGCGGGGGTTGCGGCCTTCTTGCTTCTCCAAGCGGAGCGCCACGTTGCTCTGGAAGTGACCGAACTGGGGCTTCGTGGCGGGCCGCATCTCCGGGTCGACCCCGGCGGCGGCCTCGACGCGCGCGGTGAGCAGCGAGGCGAGGGAATGCATTGCTCCATGATCCCACACCGCCGAGAGCCCGCGATCCGGGCCCTCGGCGGGAGTGGTGGGAATGTGTCAGGAGTGGAAGTCGACCTTGCCGGATGCCAGGTCGTAGACGGCGCTGACGACCTTCACCTTGCCGTCAGCGATGGCCTGGGCGATGATCGCGTTCTCAGACAGCTCCTTGGCGACCGAGCGCGCCTGCTCGGCGATCGCCAGGGCCACGGTGTCACCACCTTGAGCCTTCACCGCCTCGACGGCCGGTGTGATCTCCTCGACCAGGTAGGCGATGTCACCGGGCGCGTGCCCACCCGACGCGGACGCCTCGACCGCCGCGGTCACCGCCCCGCAGGCCGAGTGGCCCGCCACGACGATCAACGGGATGTGCAGATGGTCCATGCCGTACTCGACGCTGCCAACGATCGCCTTGTCGAGCACCTGCCCGGCGGACCGCACGACGAACAGGTCACCGAGGCCGCGGTCGAAGACGAGCTCCGGAGGCACCCGCGAGTCGACGCAGGACACGATCGTCGCGAAAGGGGACTGCCCGGTGGCGACCTCGGCCCGGCGCTCCACGGATTCGTTGATGGGCTCGGGCCGGGCGGCGGCATACCGCGCGTTGCCGTTCTTGAGGAGGGCCAGCGCCTGTTCGGGCGTGGGGTTCGCCGGGACGTCGGAGGTGGCCGGCGCCTCGGTAGGGGTGGGTGTGGGCGTGGCGGGTTGAGGGGCGGAGGTGGTGGGGGCGGCCGTGCAGGAAGACAGCACGACACCAGCGGCGGCCGCACCCGTGAGGGTGAGGAGTCCGCGGCGGGTGAGGGGGTTTCGTGGGGGTTCCATGAACCCCACTGAATCGTCTCAAACGCCCCTTGTCCCGAGAATCGCCCATCTGGTGCGGCGAGCGCGGGCTCTCGGCACCAAAGTAGGACTTGCTCGGCGGATACGACACGCGTTCGTGGCACCAAAGTCGGAGGCCCTAGGGGCTGGGTTCGCAGGCTGTCGGCCCAATAAAGGCAGGCTGTCGGCGGTGAAAGGGCAGGCTGTCGGCGCTAGCCTGACGCGATGGACGCACTCGCCGCTCGACTCGCCCGGCTGGTCGCCCACCCGACGATTGCCTCCGCCGATCCGGGGGGCACCGATCCGGGGCCCTTCGACGCGCTCCACGCGACCCTCCGCGAGCTCTATCCGCGCCTGTTCGCCGCGTGCGAACGCACCGCCGTCGGATGCCACGGGTTGCTGTTCCGCTGGCCCGGCACCACCCCGGACGCCGACGCGCTCGTCCTCATGGCCCACCAGGACGTCGTCCCGGTCACGGGCCAGGACTGGACGGGTGACCCGTTCACCGCCCGCGAGGTCGACGGCAAGCTCGTCGGCCGCGGCACCGTCGACGACAAGGGCATGCTGATGACGATCTGCGAGGCCGTGGAATCCCTGTTGACCCGCGGATTCACCCCCACCCGCGACATCTGGCTGCTCTTCGGCGACGACGAGGAGGTCGCCGGGACCACCGCCCAGGCGGCGGTCGACCACCTGCGCGAGCGGGGCGTCCGGCCGTGGCTGGTGCTGGACGAAGGTGGGGCGGTGGTCGAGGCCGGGGTGCTGCCGGGCGTCGACCGCCCGGCGGCGATGATCGCCGTCGCCGAGAAGGGCATCGCCACGCTGCGGCTCACCACGACCGACCAGGGCGGGCACGCGTCCACGCCGCACCGGGGTGGCGCCACGGCGCGGATCGCCCGCGCAGTCCTCCGCCTTGAGCGCCGCCCCTTTCCCCCGCGCCTCGCCGCACCGACCCGCGAAATGCTGCGCACACTTGGAGCCCACGCCCCCGCCCCGCTGCGCGCGCTCTACACCCGCGCGGACACCCTCTCCCCCGTCTTCGCGCGCCTGCTCGTCGCGCTCGGCCCCGAGACCGCCGCGACGGCCCGCACCACGATGGCCGTGACGCAGCTGAGCGGGTCGCAAGCGTCCAACGTGCTGGCAACCAGGGCCGAGGCGGTGGTCAACGTCCGGCTCGACCCGGCCACCACCGTGGCGGACGCCGTCGCGCACGTGCGGCGCGCCGTCGCGGACAGGTCGATCACGGTGAGTGTGGAGGGGGCGACCGAGGCGTCCCGCACCTCGCGCACCGACGACGACCGCTGGGCTCTCCTGGTGCGGCTGGTCGGCGAGGTGTTCCCCGACGCAATCGCCGCGCCGTACGTGCAGAACGGCGCAACCGATGCGCGCCGGTTCTCCCCGTGGTGCGACCACGTCTACCGCTTCGCCCCGCTGCGGTTGTCGGACGCCGACCGCGCCCGCATCCACGCCGCCGACGAACAGGTGGCGGTGGCGACCCTCGCCGAGGGCGTCCGGTTCGTGACCCGCTTGATCGAGGAGGCCTGATGCGGTTCCAGGGGCTGGGTGCGCTCGTCGCGGCGTTGGCGCTGGTCGAGGTGACGTCGGGGATCCTGCAGGGGTACTACACGCCGATCCTGACCGACATCGCGCGTCATGTCGGCGTGCACGACGCCGACGTGAACTGGCTCGAGGCGACTCAACTCATGGTGTCGGCGCTGGCGGTGCCAATCCTGGCCAAGATGGGCGACTTGTGGGGGCACAAGCGCATCCTGCTGGTGTCGACCGCGATCACGGCGCTCGCCTCGTGGGCGGTGGCGGTGGCACCGACGTTCGCGACCCTGCTCGTCGCGTGGGGCCTGCAGGGGGCCTACACGGTTTGGCTGCCGCTGGAGGTGGCGATCATCTACCTCGCCTCCCGGCGCGCGCAGGCCGTGGACGCCCCGGGCGACACCCGCCGCGCTGCCGCCGTCCTCGTGTTCGCGCTCGAGGCCGGCGTGATCGCCGGCGCCCTGGCCGGGGGTGCCCTGGTCGACGTGCTGCCGTTCGCCGTGGTGCTGGCCCTGCCTGCCGTGGCCGTGACCCTGTGCCTGGCCGCGATCGCCGTGTGGGTGCCGTCGATGCCGCCGACCGTGTCGGGCCGGTTGGACATCGGCGGCATCGCCTGGCTCACCGCGTCACTGGTCACGCTCATGGCGGGGCTGTCGCTGGTGCGCCTGCTCGGCATCGGCTCGCCGTGGACCTGGGCGGCCCTGCTCGGCGCGTTCGCGCTGCTGGTGCCGTTCGTGCGGCACTCGCTGCGCGTCGAGGAGCCCTTGGTCGACGTGCGCATGCTGGCCGCTCCCGCGCAGTGGCCGGTGCAGCTGACGGCGATGCTGTTCGGCGTCTCGGTGCTCGGGGCGCAGGTGCCGCTGTCGACGTTCGCGCGCACCGACCCGGTCGCGAACGGGTACGGGCTGGGCCTCACGGCCGGGACCGTCTCCTACATCATCGGCGCCTACGTGCTCGCGTTGGCCGTGGGAGCGCTGCTGTTGCCCACGGCGTCCCGGCTGTTGAGCCCACGCGGCGCGCTGGTGGCGGCCTCGACGTTCGTGGCGGTGGGGTACCTGCTGTTCCTGCCGTTCCACGACACGTTGGCGCAGACGCTGACCAACATGGTGATCGCCGGGTTGGGTTCGGGGCTGCTGGTCGCCGCGCTGCCGGCCGCGGCGGCTGCGGCGGCCCCCGAGGAGCGCTCGGGCATGGCGACCGGGCTGACGAACGCGACCAAGACGGTCGGCGGTTCGATCGCGTCGGCGGTGTTCGGGGTGGCGCTGTTCCACGGGGTGTCGTCGGCAGCCGTGGAGGCGGGCGAGACCGCTGCGCCGCTGTCGGGCTACCTGATCGTCTGGGCGCTGTGCGGCCTCACCGCCGCCGTGTGCGCGCTGGTGCTGCTGGTCGGCGTGCCGAAGGGTGCGTTCTCCCGCCCTGCGGTCAGCGGCGCAGGGCGGAGCTGACGGCGTCCGGGTCGCCGTCGAGGTTCGGGGTGCGGCGGGTCGCGAGGTCCCAGACCATCTTCAGGTTGGCGCCGAGCTCGCGCTGGGCGAAGTCGTCCCACCGCTTCGAGGTGCGCTTGACCGAGATGTCACCCACGCCCACGGCGTCCACCCCGATGGCACGGCAGGTCGCGACCGCGCGGTGCAGGTGGTAGCGCTGGCTGACCAGGAGGGCCTCGGTGAGGCCGAACACCTCGCGCGCGCGGACGCACGTGTCATAGGTGTCGAGGCCGTACTCGTCCTCGACGATGCGGTCGGCCGGGACGCCCTGCGCGACCAGGTAGCGCTTCATGTTGGTCGACTCGCGGTTGTGCTCGGGGGCGTTGTCGCCCGACACGAGGAGGACCTTGGCCTTGCCGTCGTTGAAGAGCGTGACGCCGAGGTCGAGGCGAGCCTTGAGGTAGGGGCTGGGGCGACCCGACGGATACATCTCGGCGCCGAAGATGATCGCGACGTCGCGCGCGGGGGCCTGCTCGGCCGTGAGGTTGCGCTCGTGGGCCATCGCGCGGGTCCAGAGGGCGGGACCGCCGACGGTCAGCGCGCCCAGGCCTGCGAGCGCGAACAGCGCCCCCACCGCCCTGAGAAGTGGGCGGCGGGGGCGCTGGCGGTTGCTCACGGCGTCGAGGTTACCCGGCGCTCGTGTGGCGGGCGGTTCAGGATGCGACCGTGAAGCGGGCGCCGCGGTGGGCCGAGGTCTCGAGTTCGTCGACCAGGGCGACGGCGAAGTTCTCGGCCGAGATGGAGTCACCGATGACGGAGTCGCCGCCGACGCGGTAGGCGCCGGTGCGCTCACCGGGGGCGATCATCGGGGCGGGGCACAGCACCGTCCAGTCGAGACCCTCGCTCGCGCGGTACTGGTCGAGCACGTTCGAGAACGTCGTGGCCTCGGCCAGGATGAAGTCGGGGAAGCCCGGGGTGTCCTTGAGCCGGACGCCGTCGACCTCGAGCGATCCGGCACCGCCGACCACGAGCACGCGTCCCTCGGGAGCGGCGGCGATCAGGTCGCGGTGCGCTGCGAAGACCTCGTCGTCGGTCCCACCCGACCGGGCGCCGGAGACGGCGATGACGGTGGCGTCGGCGTCCGCGATGGTGGTGGCGATCGCGGCGGTGTCGTTCAGGTCGAGGGCGCGGGACTCGGCGGCACCCTCCACGGCCTGGCCCGAGCGGCTCAGGGCGACGACCTCATGCCCACGGCCTGCGGCCTCCGCGACGACCCTGGACCCGATCATGCCGGTGGCACCGACGACAGCGATCTTCGTGACACTCCTTGGTAGTTGATTATTCAAATACTAGTGTAGC
>CALMPQ010000350.1 GCA_937872005.1 uncultured Propioniciclava sp. | reverse complement strand
CGACCGGACGCCCACGCTCACCTCCGGCCGCGGCAGCCCCAGGCGGTCGGCGGCGTGCCCGATGCCGACCAGTGGTGAGCGCAGGTTGCGTTCGACGTCCACCGCGAGCGCCTTCAGGGGAGAGATGTACAGCACCCGCGTGCCGGCCGGGGCTTCGACGGGCTCAGCCACCGGGCGGGCCAACTGGTCGACCGCCCACAGGAACGCAGCGAGGGTCTTGCCCGACCCGGTCGGCGCGACGACCAGCGTGTGCTCACCCGCGCTGATGGACGCCCATGCCCCAGCCTGCGCCGGCGTGGGCGCGGTGAAGCTGCTGGAGAACCACGCCCGCGTGGCGGGGGAGAAGCGCTCCAGGATGTCGGCGCTGGGCTGGATCGGCGTCATGGGTGACACCTTGGCACGACCCGGTGACGCTTTTCCTCTTGTCGACCGCACACGGGGCCAGCCGCTGAGCGCGACGGTTGCCTCCGCGCGCGATCGAGAAGAGGAAAACCGTCAGAAGTCAGCGGTGTCCGGGTCCGACCCCACCCGGTTGCCGGCGTCGAGGGCGTCGATGCGGGCCATGGTGTCGGCGTCCAGCTCGAAGTCGAACACGTCGAAGTTCTCCTCGATGCGCGCCGGTGTCACCGACTTCGGCAGCACGATCAGGCCGTGCTGCAGGTGCCAGCGGATGATCACCTGCGCCACCGACTTGCCCACCGTCCCGGCGATCGATGCCAACTCTCCGTTGCCCAGGTCGGCACCCGAACCGAGCGGCGACCACGACTCGACCTTGATGCCCCGCTCCTCGCACAGCGCACGCAGCGGCACCTGCGCGAACGTCGGGTGCACCTCGACCTGGTTGACCACCGGCACCTCGCCCGAGATCGCGTCGAGGTGCGCCGCGTGGAAGTTGCTCACGCCGATGCTCGTCGCCAGGCCCTCGGCCTTGAACTCCTGCAGGGCGTCCCACGCCTCGATGTACGCGTCGCCGTGCTTGACCGTCGACGGCCAGTGGATCAGGTACAGGTCGACGTGGTCGAGCCCCAGCTTCTCGAGGCTCGTCTCGATCGCGCGGCGCGCATCGGCCTTGCGGTGCACGTCGTTCCACAGCTTGGTGGTCACGTACAGCTCGTCACGCGGGACGCCCCCGTTCGCGATCGCGCGCCCCACCCCCGCCTCGTTGCCGTAGATCGCGGCCGTGTCGAGGTGGCGGTAGCCGGTCTCGAGCGCGTGCTCGACGGCGGCCGTCACGTCGGCGTCCGGGACCTGCCACGTGCCGAACGCCAACTGGGGAATGGTCGTGCCGTCGTTGAGTGCGATGGCCGGGACCTGCGTCATGTCGTCTCTTCTCTGTCTGGGTTGAACGACCCCATCATGCCCCGCAGCAAACCTCGCGCATCCTCGTCGGACGCAGTGGGCCGGGTCACCCAGCCGGGTGCGAAGGGCGGCTGGGGGCGGCTCGCCACGTGGCCGGAGTCCTGTTGTGGGTGGCGTTCGGCGTAGCCGGGATCACGCGGCGGCAGCGGCGGCAACTCGGTGGGGGGCGTCCAGTCGGGCAGGGGGTGCTGGCAGTAGGGGCAGGTGGGGACGGTCACCAGCGGCGTCCGTTCGCCTTGACGCAGGCGGCCAGCAGGGCCTCGGCCGTGGGGGAGAGCTCGGGCTTCGGGTAGCCGGGGTTGCGGCGCAGCTCGGCGACGGTCGCCATGACCAGGGCGCACTTGGCCGGGTGGTCGAGGCCGGGCCAGGGCTGGCCCTCGGCGGGGGTGCGCCCGCCCGCGGCGGCGTAACCGCCGATGAACGCGAGCCAGCTCGCCTCGTCGAGCAGGCCGGCGCCCCAGAGGGCGGCGGGGCCGGCGAGGTCCCACGCGGGGTCACCCGTGCCGAGGGTGTGGGGGCTGGTGAGCAACCACGCGTCGGTGTTCGGCATGCGGGCGAGTCGTCCGAGGTCGAAGGTGCCATGGACGACTACTTGTCTGGTGGGCGTGGGCCAGTCCTGGAGCAGGTGGAGGCCCAGCTCGCGAAGGATGTCGGTGCTGCCACCCGGATGCAGGGCGTCCGCCTCGGCCACGGCGGCGGCGAACTGGTGGCGTCCGCCATGCTCGGGGAGGTCGTCGGGCACGGGGCAGGCGTGCAGGCGGGCGAGCAGCGCGCCGGCCTCGTGCCAAGGTGGGGGCGCGTCGTCGGGGAGGAGCTCGCTGCGCGGCGTGAGGGTGATGAGCCGCCCGTCGGGGGCACTGATCGGCGTGGCCGTGAGGTGGCGCACGTAGACGCGCCGAATGGGGTCCTCGGACGCCGCCGCCAGCCGCGTGGTGAGATCGGCCTCGACGGTGCCCAGCGGGTGCTTGGTGAGGATGACGTCGTCGACCACCAGCTGGAACATGGCCTCCACCCTACGACGTCAGCCCCTGTCGGGAGCGGGTTGCGGCGGGGTGCTGTCCACAGGTTTGTTCACAGGTGGGGAAAACTACAGGCGTGTAACTTTCGGCCAGGGACGCGTAGCTTGCCGAGCTGATGTCCGGCGGGTGCGATTCTGCGAGTAGCGCGCGGATTCTGCGAGTACGTGAGAGTGGCTCACGCTCAGGAGTCCGAGAAAATGCGTGAAACCTAGTGGGACTGACTACAACTCGCCATCAGTGCGGCTGGTCTTCTCCGGTGGACTCACCGAGAGCGACCCCCAAGGCTGGGTAGCGCGCCAGGACCCACCGTCGCTTGGCAAGCTCGGCCACTGCCTTGCGGCGATCGAGTTCGTGGAAGACATTCGAGAGCCGCTCGAGGGTGGCGACCTGGCGCAGGAGTTCGGCACGAGTCCTGTCGTATTGGCGTCGACACCGGTCGCTGCAGAACATCCTGGGACGACCCCGCCCTCCCCACTCGCACGTGTTGTGGCATCCCGGACGCATGCAGGGCTGAGTGCTGTCGATCGCGAATCGAGGGTCGGCGGCGAGCTCGAGCACGTCGCGCGCGGCAGGACGGTCCCCGAGACTCTTCAGCGCGGTGGAGAATAGTGCCACCTCTCGTCGGCTCCCTACCCCTTGTTCGCCCATTTACTACGCCTTTCATTGCTCGATTGCTTCCGATAACAGTGTGCATTGTTATCACTTGTTTGATGTTTTTCTTTCGGGCTTCCACTAGGCGTGATACGTTCGCGCGCCCGGCAACACATCACCACCCGTGCATTTGCGTCGACGCGGCTGACGCCAGCCCGGGTCGGAAAATGCATTGAGGTGCTGGGTCACTAGACATTAGGCTCGCGGTGTCCGTTGGATTGGAGCGACACGCGGGCGATGCGGACCGATCCCATCGTGGCCGCCGCGGAAGGGAGCAGCCTCTTCGATCTGTGCTTCGTGGCGTCGATTACGACGACGCACCACTCTCAACTGCTCGTAACGCACGAGACCGGGCCTTGCGGGCCCGGCCTGTAGGTCCGTCGGTGGAGTTCGCGGCTCGTCCGTCGGAAGGAAAACCAAGTGGAAGGCTTTCGCATGCTATCTTCCGGGCCCAACCCCCATGCGGTCAAGAGCCCACGTAGGGCGGGGCGGTTCGTTTCCCTCCTCCCTGATGTGCAGGGAATCAGGTGTCCTTGGGACGTCGTCATCGATACGGCGCTCGATCAAGAGAAGCGTCGGCAGGTGGCGCATGGAGCCACCGTGGGGGTGATCCGTCGCGGGTCGCAGGCAGGCTCGCTGCTCGCCGTACACGGGGCCCGGGCCATTCAGCCGAACGGGCTGGAGATGGTCCGCGTGATGTCCTCGCACGTGGGCATGCCGAACTACATCGGAGTCCTGCACGTGCCGGGTGGGGTCGACCAGCGTCGCGCGATCTGGTTCGAGAGCTTCAACGAGATGCATCACCTGATGGACCTCGTCCTGGTTGGCAGAGCCGTCGATGTCGTCACGCAGCCAGTCCGCTTCGAGTGGCGCTTCCCGCGCCGCGGTCTCCGTGAACACACCCCCGATGCCCTCGTCGCGTTGCGCGATGGGCGTCTGCTTCTGGTGGATGTCACACGAGCGGAGAAGCTACGCACGGACCCGCGGTTGGGCGCCATCCTGACCCTCACTGCCGAGACCTGCCGTGCGATCGGGTGGGAATACCAAGTCCGTACCGAGCTGCCCGCTCAGAGGTGTCGCAACCTGCGGTTCCTGTGGGGGGACTTCGGCCGGGAGACTGTTCCCGACGAGACCGTGAGGATGACAGGGCAATCGGCGGGTCGCGTCCGCGTGGCTGACATCGAGGCCGCGCTCGCCTGCCCCGACGCACGCAGGAGGGTGCTGGCCGCCATGGCCAGCGGCCAGCTCTTCGTGGATCTCGATCAACCCCTCGCTCCGTGGAGCCCGGTCTACGGCACCCCGCCCAGAGAGGCGCCGCCGTGGCTGATGCAGGTGTGAAGGGCCACTCGTTCCTGCGGCCCGGCGGCCTGGTGGACCTCGACGGCGTCATCCATCGAATGGTCCGCTTCGAGCGAGGCCCCGCCGGCATGGAGGTCGTGTTCACCGTCGCCAACGAGTTGGTGCGACTAACGCTCAGCGAGGTCTACCAGCGGGTGCGCCCGACCACGATGCCGCAGGTACGAGTGCCGGACCGGCTGGAACTCCCCACGTCCTGGATCTGGCACGCCCTGAACGAAGCGGAACGTCAGCGATTGGAGCGCCGAGCGCGGGACCTGCTCGAACTCCGCTCAGGTAGCCGCCGGGGTCTCGCAGAACTGGATCGACTCGAGGGGCTTCTTGACCCGCGTTACGACCCAACGATCACCACCTTGGGCGAGCGCGTCGCCCACAAGTCCCGGGAACTGCGTGCTCGTGGCGAGTTCCCGAGCTCAGAGTCTCAGCTGTACCGGCAGCTCTCGATGTTCGACCAGGACGGCGTTCTCGGCCTCGTCCACCGAAACCGTCGCATTCCCCTCGGTGTCGCCGAGTTACCCGACGACGTGCGCGAGGTCCTGCAGGAGTTCGTTGCCGAACAACCCGACCGACCCCGAGTCGACAACACCGTGCTGGCGGCTCTGGCGCAAGCACGCCTCTGGGACACCGGCTTCGAAGTGAGCTTCACCGCCGATGAGATGGCCCGGCTCCTCGGGGAACTGACCCGCGGGCAGGCGCTCCACCGGGAAGCCAAGTCGCGACGGAACCGCACACGCGATGTCGGACGCACCTACGGCTCGCTCACCGCGAGCCGGCCTGGGGAACTCGTGCAGATCGATGCCACAGAGACGACCATGCACCCGTGGTTCCCACGCGTCGGTCGCGCCAAGGCCTACATCCTCAGTGGGATCGACGTGTACACCCGCATGGTCGTGGCCTGTCGCGTCGTCGCGAATGCGCCGAGTTCACGCGATGTCGCGATGCTGCTGTGGGACATGGGTCGGCCTCAGGTCACTCGCGCCGGCTGGCCCTACCAGTATCAACTCGTCAGGGGTTTGCCCCGCTTCGTGACCCTCACCGCTGGGTCATCCGGACTACGAGTGACGAGACCCGCTGTGATCGGCACCAAGCTGGGGATCCGACCGTCCTTCGTCGTGATGGATCATGGCCGAGAGAACGAATCCCTTCACCTGCTCAGCGCCGCAGCACGCAACGGCATCAACCTCATCTACTGCCCTCCCGCAGCCGGCTGGGCCAAGGGCATCGTCGAGTCACTCCACCGGGTCCTGGACCAGGTGCAGTCCCTCTTCCTCGAGGCCGGCTACAAGGGAGCCTCTGTCGCGAACCACCCCAAGGACAATGCCGGCGAAGTCTGCCTCACCATGGGCGACCTCCACGACGCCCTCTGGAGCGCGTTCCTCGGCGTCTACAACAACACGGAACACCACGGGCTCACCGACCCCCTGAACCCGGCCCTTCGCGCCACACCCAACCAGATACTGGAGAACTACCTCACGGTCGTCGGGGAAGTACCCGTGCCCACTGACCCGTGGCGCGTCATCGACTTCCTGTCTTCTGAGCCCCGCAGACTCGAGGACTACGGCATCAACCTGCATGGGTTGGTCTACCAGTCCGACGAACTGATGGACCTCCGCCAGTTCGTGCAGCCGGGGCTGGGTCGCCCCGGACACCTCATGGACGTCCGCTATGACCGCTACGACCTGTCGCGAGTGTTCGTCCAACACCCAGTCACTCGACAGTGGCTGAGCGTCCCCGTCGGTTCTGGCGTCGGGCGAACGATGGCACCATTCGGCGAGGCACTCCTCCACGAAGCCATCACGCGGGACGACCGCGCCCGCGGCTACACCGCCACCCAACGACTCGATGCCTTGGCCCGCCTGTCGATGGCTTGGTCACGCGGAGTCTTCGCCGACCGTCGCCAACAGCGCCAAGCCGACTTCGAGGCATCCCGGCGCGAAGCCTGGGCCAAAGACCTGGAGGACAGCCCGCTGGAGTACCGCAGCCTCATCGGACGCCTTGACATCACCACGACCGACGACGACCCCGAGGCCGACGAGGAGTACATGGACCTCTCGGCATACGAGAACGGATGGCAGGAGGGCATCCAATGACCATCGGCTTCCAGCCCAATCTGCTCGACGATTGGCACACCAACTCGCCCGCACCCACACGGCCACCTCAGGTGATCGGCGAACTCGGTGAGGTCGACTCCTTCGTCCACTACGTCTACGCGATGCCGTTCATCCATACTCCCGATGCCGTTCGCGTCCGCCGTGCCATCGAGGAGATCCAGAGCTTCAACGCAACCAGACCCCTGGGCGCCCGGCGGCTGGTGGTCATCGACGGCCCAGCTCACTTCGGTAAGACCACTCTGGTCCTGCACACGGCCCTGGCCCAAGCCCGCGCCGTCTGGGCACAGGAAGAGCGGCAGGAACGGCGTCCTCACTCCATCCCGTGGGCTTACGTGAACGCCACCTCCGGGGGCGAGGGCCGATCCGTCGCCGGGGCGATCGCCGGGTTCTGCCACCTCCCTCCGCCGTCGTCGCGTCCCACCCTCGCGCAGTACCTCCAACAGCTCGCCCACACCAGCAAGCCCATGGGACTCCATACGGTCTTCGTCGATGACATCCACGCCCTGCGAAGCTTCGGTGGACGCGACGCCCGTTCTCTGGCGGACTCCATCAAGGCTCTCGTTACCGGCCTCCCGCTGACCCTGGTCCTGGCAGGCATCGAACTCCGCCGCCACCCGCTGTTCGTCGACAACGGTCGGGACCGCATCACCGCCGCCCAACTCCTCAACCGCAGCCACTGGGTACGACTACGCCCCTGGCCCAGCCACGACGAGGCGGGACACATCCATGAGGACTGGCTCAGACTGATCGCCCACGTGAGCGAGTACGTGGCTCTTCCGCGCGGCCACAAGCAGAACCGGCTCCACACCCGGGCAGCAATCGACTACCTGGTCAGCGGTGTCGACGGTCGACCCGGCACGGCCATCGAGTGGCTCCTCCGCGCCGCCGCGTGGGCGGCCACCAACGACAAGCCCCTCGACCGCAGCGCCCTCGTGGCCACGAAACCGGGGGCCAGGTGATCCGACCGTTGCCCATCCGGATCGAACCCGCCCCCGACGAGGCCTGGCACGGCTATCTACGCCGCGCCGCCGCAGCCCTGGGCGTCCAGCACCCCCTCAGCCTGCTGGCACCGTTCTTGCCCACCGATCGTCACGCAACCCACGGCTTCCGGGCACGCAGGAGCATCGGCATCGCCGCACGACCCGAGACCTACGAACGGCTCGGGCACCACTTCCACCTCGAGGATCACGAGATCCGCGGCATGTTCCTCGAACGCTACGCAACTATCTCTTCCCGCTGGGACGCGGTGGACCGTGAACGCCTCGATCCCCTGACCCACGGCGAGGAGTCGACCGTGTGGGCCCCGGCCGTGCGAAGCCACCGGACGCTGATGCACTGCCCGGCCTGCCGGACTCAGGCGCCCCAGTACTGGGCTCTGAGATGGCTGTCCACGTGCCAGGTCATCTGCACCGAACACGCACAATGGCTGGCGCCGGTGACCGACTGGAGCACCAAGCCCGCGTCGTCCGATGACGTGGCGATCCAAGCTCGCGTTCTGGCCATCTTGGGGGGCGACGGTGATTCCGTCCCGTGGACCGAACCCGAGACCTTCATCTCTGATCTCCTGATCATCGCCACCCGCTGGAGCGGTCGACAGGACACCCTCGACACCCTGATTCCTGCTGGTCGACACGTCCTCAGCCGACCCGGAACCACCAGGATTCCCGACGAAGTCCGCTGCCCCATCGAACGTCGCGTCGCGCAGAACCGCACCACCCACGATCTCAACTTCGCCTGGGGAGACCCGCTACGCAGCCGCGTGATCCTCGATCTCGCGACCCTCCCCGACCCCCCCCACTACGCGGTCCTCGTGCGCTACCGGGAACCACCGATCGAAGCCGTGACCGGTCTCTCACACGATCCGGCCCACTACCCCGAACTCTTGCCCCTGAACCTGTACATGCCCGACCTCGCACTCGCATGCGGCGACATCCCGATCAACCGAGGACGCGCCCTGTGCGCCGCCGCCGTCTGGCAGCTGGGCATCGGCACCCCGTGGGGGCACGGCCAGGCCCGCACCCAACCCATGCGCCCCCTCGCCCACCTCCAGGCCGCCCTCGAACAAGCAGGACGCCTCGAAGACTTCTGGCAGCAGATCACCCACGCGGCACACGCACTCGCAGCGCAGGCGATCGACTACCGCGCCAGACACGAGGCCCTGACACCCGAGACCATCTCGGCGGTCGCGGGCGGCGTTCCAGTGCTCCACCGCCGCGACGTCGAACTGTGGCTCCACCTGCACTGGGCCTGCCGACGACATCGACAGCGACCCGAATCGGCCGACCTCCTGGCGTTCCACACCGAACACGGTGAGCGACTCGAAGCACTCGCCACGCAGGCCACGGAAGACTCATGAACCTGCCCATCCGACTGCTGCCAGGCGCCGGGGAGAGCCTCGGCTCCTACCTACGCCGGACCGCCCACGCCCTCGGAACCACCCCCCGCATGCTCACCACCAGCTTGGGCCTCACCCCAGGCGAGACCAATAGCCTGCTCCTCGACCCCGCCACCACCCACCGCATCGCAGAGCTCCTCGGGCTCCGCACGAGCGAGATCGACGACCTCCACGCGACACGATGGCACCCCACCGTCCTCGACCTCGGACAGCTCGGACACCCCCAGCGGCCCCACCGCCCCCGGATCCAC
>CALMPQ010000349.1 GCA_937872005.1 uncultured Propioniciclava sp. | reverse complement strand
GGGAAGGCCGCCGCGGGAGCGGGCGAGGCGGCGCGCGCCGGCCCTGCCACGAGGGGTTCCGCCCAGTCGGGGACGATGCCCGCGTAGGTGATGACGACCTGACGAGGCGAATCGCCGGCGCGCACTTCCTTCACCCGCTCCCACCCGGCCGTGTCGAGCACGTGCGCCCCGGCCACTTGGCCGGAGCCGACCTGCCACGCCGCCACCCAGTCGGCAGCAGTCACGGGCCCACCGTCGCCCCAGACGGCCCCGTCGACGAGGTCGAGCGTGACGACGGTGCTCTCCCCGTGCTGGACGTCGACCCCGGAGACGAAGTCGGGGTTGGCGCTGGGGCGGCCCGCGGCGTCCAGTGTGAAGTGGCTGGGGGAGAGGACAGCGAGCAGGCGCTGGGTGCTGGCCTCGGCGGCGTCGGGGTGCCGCGGGTTCCACTGCGTCGGCAGGGAGACCAGGGGCAGGCGGGCCAGGCCCCCATCGCGCAGGCGCTCGCGGGGTTGCGCGTTGATGTCCAGTTCGGCGTCCGCCGCGACGGGCGTCGTCGTCGGGTCAGGGGCCGGCGGGGGCGCACTGCACGCCACGAGCAGCATCGCCAGCACGCCCAACTGCGCGCGGTGGTGCCGCCTGCTCACGGGTGCTGCCTCCTGCTGGGGATGGGGTGTCGACGCCGAGCCGTGCGTTCACACTAGCCGCGCGGGCGTCGGCCCCCGCCCGGTTGCAGGTCACGATTCGGTGGCGGAGGTCACGATTCGGACAACACGGCTCAAATCCAGGAACGCAGCCACATCCGGGCCAGCCACTGCGCGTTGGTGAGCAGCTCGTAGGCCAGCACGGGGTACAGCCACGCGAAGTTCGCCACGACCAGCCCCACGGCCAGCCCGGCGATGATCGCGCCGATCTGGCGTCCGGGGGCGCGGGCCGCGCCGAGCACCAACCCCAGCGCGAGCGCCAACCCGATCGTGGTGAACGGGATGATCGTGATCGCGTAGAAGAAGAACACCGGGCGGTCCGCCGACGCGAACCACGGCAGGTAGGTCGCCAGCGCCGCCAGCACCGGGACGCCGAACCGCCAGTCGCGCCCGGCCACCCACCAGATGAGCCCCACGAGCAGCGCCGCGGCGGCCAGCCACCACAGCACCGGGGTGCCCATCCCGACGACCACCTGCACGCACTTCTCGGGGCCGACGCACCCGTCCGTCCCGGGCTCGATGCCGGACTGCGACGCCAGGCTGATCGGCCGCAGCATCAGCAGCCACCCCGCCGGGTGCGCGTCGTAGGGGTGTGTTTGATCACGGATGTAGTCGCCGGTGTGGAACGCGTAGATGTCCTGGTGGTACTTCAGCAGGGACGCCAGACCCTCCCCGAACGCCGCCACCCACGGGTGGTCGGGGTTCTTGGCGCCCCAGTCGCGGCCCCAGCCCCCGCTGGTCGCGAGCCAACCCGCCCACGAGGCCACGTAGACCCCGAGCGCGGTGACGACGATCGACACGAAGGCGAGGACGCCTTCGCGCAGCAGGGCGGTCCACGACCGGAAGCCTGCGCCCGCCAACCGACGGGCCCCGACATCCCACAGCACGGTCAGGATGCCGAAGACGGCGATGACGAACAAGGAGTTCCACTTGGTCGCGGCAGCCAGGCCGAACAGCACCCCGGCCGTCCAACGCCACGGGCGCCACCAGAGCAGCGGCCCGAAGGAGCCGCCCAGCGTCGTCAGGCCGCGCCGCTCCATCGCGTCGGCCAGCCGGTGCCGGTGGTGGTCGCGATCGGCGACCAGCGCGGCGACCCCGGCCACGAGGAACGTGGCCTGGAAGATGTCGAGCAGCGCGATGCGGCTCATGGTGAAGGCCAGCCCATCGAATGTGAGCAGCACCCCGGCCGTCGCGCCGACGAGCAGCGACCGCGACAGGCGGTGCGCCAGCCGGATCGTCGCCACCACCAACAGCGCCCCGAAGACCACCGCGGCGATGCGCCACCCGAACGGGTTCATCCCGAAGGCCGCCTCGCCGAGCGCGATCAGCCACTTGCCGACGGGCGGGTGCACGATGAACGCGCCCGACTCGCTGAGGGCGTCCAGGTTGCCGGCCACGATCGCGGGGTTGATGACCTTGCCGTCGCCCTCCCACTGGCCCTCGTAGCCGAACTGCAGCAGCGACCAGGCGTCCTTGGCGTAGTAGGTCTCGTCGAAGATGACCTCGTTCGGCCGCTCCACCCCGATGAGCCGGATGACGAAGGCCAGCAGGCCGATCGCGAGCGTCACGCCCCAGCTCACCAGCCACGACCCGCGCATGCCGTCGCGCAACCGGTCGAGGGTGCTGGGCACGGCGGACGTCACCGGGCCATGGTAGCCACGCCATACTGGGCGGGTGACAGGAGTGCTCGTGCTGGCCGCCACCCCCATCGGCGACGTCTCCGACGCGAGCCCGGCCATGGTCGCCGCCCTCGTCGGGGCCGACGTCATTGCGGCCGAGGACACCCGGCGCCTCCGCGACCTCTGCCGCCGCCTGGGCATCGAGACCACCGCCCGCATCGTGAGCTACTTCGACGGCAACGAGGCCTCCCGCGTGGGGGTGTTGATGGACGCCCTCCGCGCGGGCGAGCGCGTGGTCGTCGCCACCGACGCCGGCATGCCGTCGGTGTCCGACCCCGGCTTCCGGGTCGTTCAGGCCGCGATCGCGGAGGGCATCCGCGTGACCGCCGTGCCCGGCCCCTCGGCGGTGCTCACCGCCCTCGCGATCTCGGGGCTCCCGACCGACCGGTTCTGCTTCGAGGGATTCGTCTCGCGCAGGGGCGGGGAACGTGCGCGCGCGCTCGCCGCGCTCGCCCGCGAGGAGCGCACGATGGTGTTCTTCGAGGCTCCCCACCGGCTCGCCGGCTTCCTCGCCGACGCTCGGGACGCCCTCGGTGCCGACCGCCCCGCCGCCGTCTGTCGCGAGCTGACCAAGACCTACGAGGAGGTCATCCGCGGTCCGCTCGCCGAGCTCGCGACCTGGGCGACGGGCGAGGTCCGCGGGGAGATCACCGTCGTCATCGCGGGCGCGAGTGGCCCTGCGGCCAGCATCGAGGATGTCGTGGCTGAGGTCCTCGACCGCGTGGCGGCCGGCGAGCGGCTGAAGGGGGCCGTCGCCGACGTGGCCGCGGCGTCCGGGCTGGGCAAGAACGAGCTGTACGAGGCGGCGCTGGCCGCCCGGAAGGAGTCCCGATGAGCGAGCTGCCGGCGGCCCCCGAGCCGCTGGGCGTCCCGACGACGGACGCCCACACGCACCTCACCACCACCCTCGACACGACGGGGCTGTCGGCCGCGGACGCGGTGGCGCGGGCCGCAGCGGTCGGCGTCCGGCGGCTGGTGGACGTGGGCTACGACGTCGCGAGCTCGCAGGCCGTCGTGGCCCACGCGGAGGAGTTCGCCGCGGTGGTCGCGACCGTGGCGATCCACCCGACCGATGCCGCGCAACTCGGCGACGACTTCGACGAGGCGCTGCGGGGGATCGAGGCACTCCTGGGCACGACCGACCGCATCCGCGGGGTGGGGGAGACCGGCCTCGACTTCCATTGGATCAAGGACAACGAGGGTCGCGCCCGGCAGCGCGACGCCTTCGCCGCCCACATCGGCTGGGCCAAGGCCCACGACCTCGCGCTGGTGATCCACGACCGCGACGCGCACGCCGACCTCCTCGACGTGATCGACGCCGAGGGTTGGCCCGAGCGGGTGCAGATGCACTGCTTCTCGGGCGACGCCGAGTTCGCCCGCGCCTGCCTGGACCGGGGTGCGTACCTGTCCTTCCCGGGCACCGTGACCTTCAAGGCCAACCACGAGCTGCGCGACGCCGCCCGCCTCACGCCCCGCGACCGCATCCTCGTCGAAACCGATGCGCCCTACCTCACGCCGGTGCCCGTGCGTGGACGCCCCAATGCCAGCTACCTGCTGCCCCACACCGTGCGGTTCCTGGCCGAGATCCGCGATGAGGACCCCGATGACCTCGCCGCCGTGCTGGACGCCAACGCCACGGCGCTGTTCGGGGACTGGAATGGCTGACTCGCTCCTCGACCCCCGCACCATCCGTGAGCTCGCGGCCGAACTCGACCTGCGGCCCACCAAGCAGCGCGGCCAGAACTTCGTGCACGACGCCAACACCGTGCGCCGCATCGTGGCCGCTTCGGGCATCACGCCCGACGACGTCGTGCTCGAGATCGGGCCCGGCCTCGGCTCGCTGACCCTGGGCCTGCTCGAGGTCGCCGCCCACGTCCACGTCATCGAGATCGAGTCGAGCCTCGCCCGACGCCTGCCCCGGACGGTGGCGGACCGCCTGCCCGCGGCGTCCGAGAAGCTCACGGTGACTGAGGCCGACGCGATGGACGTCACCGAGCTGCCCGGGCCGCAGCCGACCGCCGTCGTCGCGAACCTGCCCTACAACGTGAGCGTGCCCGTGCTGCTGCACGTCCTGGCGCGCTGGGACTCGATCCGCACCGGCCTCGTCATGGTGCAGCTCGAGGTGGCCGACCGGCTCGTTGCGCCGCCCGGCAGCAAGGTCTACGGGGTGCCGAGCGCGAAGCTCGCCTGGTACGCGGATTCGGCCCGCGTCGGCACCGTGCCCCCCAAGGTCTTCTGGCCGATCCCGAACGTCGATTCGGGGCTGGTGCGGATGACCCGGCGTGAGCCGCCGCCCACGACCGCGACCCGTCAGGAAGTGTTCGCCGTGGTGGACGCCGCCTTCGCCCAGCGCCGCAAGATGCTGCGGGGCGCCCTGGCGGGGATCTTCGGCTCCTCGGCCGATGCAGCCGGCGCGCTCGAGGCCGCCGGGGTCGACCCGCAGGCCCGAGGCGAGGTGCTCGGCATCGCCGAGTTCGCCCGCATCGCCGAGCAGGTGGCCCTGCGGCGCTGACCTTCCCCAGCGAGCATCCGGCTGGTAGACAGGGGCCATGAGCGCGAGCGAGGCCATCACCGACCGGGTCAAGGTGCGCGCGCCCGGCAAGGTCAACCTGGCGCTGCGGGTCGGTGGCCTGCGCGCGGACGGTTACCACTCCCTCGCCACCGTGTTCCAGGCGCTGTCGCTGTTCGACGACCTCGGGGCCCGGGCCGCGGCCCCCGGCGACTACGGCATC
>CALMPQ010000348.1 GCA_937872005.1 uncultured Propioniciclava sp. | reverse complement strand
CCACGACGAACCGGTCGACATCTTCGAGCGCCAGGAGTTCCCCGCCGACCCGCCCGCGGCGACGCGCCCGGCCGAGCCGACGGCGTCCGACCTGCTGGACGACCCGCTGGAGCCACCGGCCCGCAAGCGGGTGCCCCTGTGGGTGTTCGCGCTGGTGGGCGTCGCGGTCGGGCTGGTGATCGCGTGGGTCGGCCTCAACCAGGGCGGCGGCCGGCAGCCGCAGATGCCCGCCGACCACCCGCCCACGGACGCCCCGATCGCGACCCCCACGCCGCTCACGGCCGAGGAGCTGGCCCAGCTCAAGGCGAAGGTGGACGCCGAGCCCACCAACAAGGATCACCGGCTCGTCTACGGGGTCGCCCTCTACAACGCGGGCAGCTACGACCTGGCCGAGGAGCAGTTCCTGGCCGCGACCGAGCTCGACACGGCCGACCCGGCCCCGTGGTACAACCTCGGGTTCCTGTACCTGAGCACCGACCCGCCCGCCGCCGACAAGGCCGAACAGGCTTGGCGGAAGGTCGTCGAGCTGGCGCCCGGCACCAGCATGGCCGACACCGTCAGCCAACACATCGACCGCCTCAACACGACACCGGTGAGCCCGGGCGCGAGCCCGGCGTCCAGCCCCCTGCCCAGCCCTGTGACCACTGTCACCGCGAACCGGTGACGTCGCCCCCTCCAGCCTCGCGGAGCTGACCGCGACCGGCTGCTGGAGGGCATCCGCCGGGCTCGGCGCCCGCAATCGGGCCGAAGCCCTGCGGCACGCCACGGAGAATGGCTGGGTCTGAGGCACTTCTGGGGTAGAAACAGGCCATGAGGGCGCTCACCGCTGAGGAGGTGCGCGGCAGCTTCGTCAACGCCACCGAGTCAGAACTCGAGCGGCTGGAACTGCCGTGGTGGTTCGACGCGACCCTGTGGGACAACCTCGACTACCTCGGCTGGGTCGACCCGGCGATGCCCGAGCGGGGGCACCTCGTCAGCGAGACCTCGTTCGGCGTCGTCGGCGTCGTGCTGCGGCTGCCGAAGAACCGCCCCCGCGGGCGGCGCGCGCTGTGCAACCTGTGCTGGACCCAGCACCCCGGGCAGGGCGCCCTGTTGATGGTCGCCCGGCGGGCCGGCCGGGCGGGGCTGAACCACAACACCGTCGGCACCTACATCTGCGCCGACCTCGCCTGCTCGCTGTACCTGCGCGGACTGCGCCGGGCGGTGGGCGGCGGACGGCTGCCCGAGACGCTGGATGAGGAGTCGCGCACCCACCGTCTGGCCGAGAACGTCGAGGACTTCCTCGCCCGTGTGGTCGACAGCGATGCCCCGCGACCCGTCCAGGACACGCAGACTCGTACTAAAGAATGAGAAGGTTGGCACCTTCCGCTGATCTTTGCAGTGGGTTGCTCACCTAGTGTCGGAGCGGACGCTCTGGGGTTCAGGGCGCCTGACAGGGAGTTTCGACATGAAGTCAGCACTCGCAAGTTTGGCCGCCGTGGTCGTGCTGGCCACGGGCGTGCCCGCCCTCAACGTGAATCAGGCCGCGCTCCCGCCGTGGCTGTGTGAACTCTTCCCGATGTTCTGTACTCGGCGCTGATCCGCCGCCTACCCCCGACCACCGAAGCCCTGGCTCACCCCTCGAGCCAGGGCCGACGTGTCCCTGCGGACGGCCGGCTCCCTGCGGACGGTCGGCACGGAGGGCGGAGGCGAGGCCACCCCGACTCGCACAGGGGGCCCCGCCTCCTCGTCGTCAGCCCTCGGGCCGACGACCCGGGCTCGGGGGCGTCCTCTTCGTCCACGGGGGGAGGACGGTCAACGAACAGCCCAGCACAAGCCCTACCAGTGCACCCACGGCCCCGAAGGTCCGGGCGTCGCCGACCAGGAGACCGACCAGCAGGCCCAGCACCCCGACCACCGCGATCGCGGCGAGGACGAGGAGGTCTGAACGTACGGCCATGGGGGTTACCACTCCTTGGTCGGCCACGGGGCGTGGCTGCTCCTCCACGCTAGCCGGCGGCGCGGGCGGTGCAATCAGGGGAAAGTGCCGCCTGCACCCCGACGAAAGTACGAGCCCGGCGGGCAGCCCGTGCCACACTGAACGGCATGGTCGTGTCCGCCACCCCCACGCCCCCGCAGCGGCGGGTGCGCGTGCCCGGCTGGATCGCGCAACTCGGGCCCAGCGGTGTCCCCGAGGCCACGATGGGCTTCCCGCCGTTC
>CALMPQ010000347.1 GCA_937872005.1 uncultured Propioniciclava sp. | reverse complement strand
GTCCGGGGTGAGTGCCCAGATCGAGGACGGCGAGTTCGTCTTCCTCGTCGGCCCCTCGGGTTCGGGCAAGTCGACCTTCCTGCGCCTGGTGCTGCGCGAGGCCCGCGCCACCGCGGGGCAGGTGGTGGTCAACGGACGCGATGTCGGCCGGATGGCCGGGTGGCGCGTGCCCAAGCTCCGCCGTGGGATCGGCACCGTGTTCCAGGACTTCCGGTTGCTGCCCGGCAAGAGCGTGCACGAGAACGTCGCCTTCGCCCTGCAGGTGATCGGACGCCCCGGCCGTGAGATCCGCCGGGCCGTCCCCGAGACCTTGGAGCGCGTGGGGTTGGCCGACAAGGCCGACCGCCTGCCCGAGGAACTCTCCGGCGGGGAGCAGCAGCGCGCCGCCCTGGCCCGCGCCATCGTCAATCGGCCGAGGATCCTGCTGGCCGACGAACCCACCGGAAACCTCGACCCCACCACCTCGGTGGGCATCATGAAGCTCCTCGACGAGATCAACCGCGGCGGGACCACCGTCCTGATGGCGACCCACGACGCGACCGTCGTGGACCAGATGCGGCGCCGGGTCATCGAGTTGGGCAACGGCGAACTGATTCGGGACCAGGCGCAGGGCGTCTACGGGTACCAGTGAGCCGGTAGGGGAGAGAACACCATGCGCCACGCACTCACCGAGCTCTTCTCGGGCCTTCGCCGCAACGCGAGCATGAATGTCGCCGTGCTCGTCATCATGTGGGTCTCCTTGACCCTCTTCGGACTCGGCGTGCTCGTCACGCAGCAGGTCGACCTCATCAAGGGTCGTTGGTACGACCGCATCGAGCTCACCGTCTTCCTGTGCACCCCCGCCACGCAGGGCGAGAACTGCACCCCCGGGGTCGGGACCACGCCGGCCGAGCGGGACACCATCCGCAGCGCCCTCGAGGCCAACCCCGAGGTGGCCGAGGTGTTCTACCAGAGCCAGGACGAGGTCTTCGCCGAGTTCGGGCAGACCTATGCGGATTCGCCGATCCTCGCCTCCATGAAAGCTGAGGACATGCAGGATCTCTTCAGGATCAAGCTGACGAATCCTGAGGAATATCAGACTGTCGTGGCCCAAGCGAGTCGAATGCCGGGCGTGCAGAACGTGCAGGACCTGCGCGAATTCCTCGACCCATTGTTCGAGTGGCTGAACTGGGGTCGCTGGCTGGCCGTGGGGGCGTCCGGCCTGCTGCTGGTGGCGGCTGCACTGCAGATCGGCAACAGCATCCGGATGGCCGCCTACGCGCGCCGCCGTGAGATCGGGATCATGCGACTGGTGGGGGCATCGAACACCTACATCATGCTGCCGTTCCTGCTCGAGAGCCTCGTCGTGGCCCTCGGTGGGGCGGCCCTGGCGTGCGCCACCCTGGCCGGGATCCAGCAGTTCGCGATCGTGGAAAAGGCTAAACCTGCCCTTCAGGGATTCACGTGGATCGGCTGGGAAGAGGTCGGAATTGCGATGGTTTGGCTTGTGGTGGTCGCCATCGTGCTCTCTATGATCCCCACGTTGGTTGCGACCCGCCGCTTCCTGAAGGTGTAACCCTTCTCCGGCGGTCGCGCAGGCGATCGTCAGGAGTTCGAAGTGAGCCACGTCCACGTCGGCAAGCAGGGCCACCGCGGCCCGTGGGGGCGCCGATTGGCGACCGTCTTCGCCGCAGCGGCCTTGTGCGCCGGACTCGTCGCGCCGCTGGCCGGCGCCGACACCCTCGCCGACCTCCGCGCCGATGCGAAGGCGAACGCCGACCAGCAGGGTGCAGCCCGAAATGCCATTGCGCAATCACAGGCAAATGTGAATTCGGCCACCCAGCAATTGATTGATTCGCAGAATCGGCTCGCCGAGGCGCAGGCCATTCTTTCCGACCTCACCGTGCAATTGCAGGCCGCCCGCGAAAACGATGCCCGAATCGCCGCCGACCTCAAGGCGGCGCGCCAGGAGCTCGAGCGCGCCAAGCAGCGCGTCGCCAAGGCCGAGCAGGATGTGGCCGCCCAACTGGCCCTGATCGGGTCGGCCGCCCGGGAGTCGTTCCAGCAGCAGACCGACCTGCGTGGCCTGTCCGTGGTCTTCGGGTCGGAGTCGCCGGCCGAGTTGAGCCAGCGCCTGCAGTGGAACACCACCATCTTCGACACCCAGGCGGCCGAGAAGTCCCGCCTCGACGCCGTGCTGGCCGAACTCGAGGCCGCCCGTCAGGCCCAAGCCGAGCTCGAGGCGCAGATCGCGCGTGACAAGGAGGAGTCGGAGCGGACCGTGGCCCGCATCACCGACCTCGAGCGGCGGGCTGCGCAGCAGCGCAACGTGGTGGCGTCCCTCGTCGCCGCGAACGAGCAGGCGCGCGCCGCGGCCCAGGACGAACTGGCCGCCGACGAGGCCGAGTACCGCACCCTCCAGGTCGCCGAGCAGGACACCCAGCGCCTCATCGAGCAGGAGATCGCGCGGCTCAAGGCCGAGGAGGAGGCTCGCCTGAAGCGCGAGGCCGAGGAGCGCGCGCGCCGCGAGGAGGAGGCCCGCCGCAAGGCGGAAGAGGCCGCCCGCGCCAAGGCCGAGGCCGAGGAGGCCGAGCGCGCGAAGGCCCGCGACCGCGCCGAGAAGAAGGAGCGCGCCGACGCCCTGGCCCGCGAGGCCGAGCGGGCCGAGAAGCGCGCGACCCCGACGTCGCGGGGCGAGGCTCCGGCGGGTCGGTCGGCGTCTGCCTGGGGCTTCGTCCGGCCCGTGAACGCCAACTACGGCTCGCCGTTCGGCATGCGGTTCCACCCGATCCTGAAGTACTGGCGCCCGCACAACGGTGTCGACATGGGTGCCCCCACGGGTACTCCGATCTACGCCGCCCAGTCGGGCACGGTCCTGCAGGCCGGCACGAATGGCGGTTTCGGCGGCTACACGCTGATCTCGCACGGCCGCCTCATCGACGGCAAGCTCACCACGACCGGGTACGCGCACCAGTCGCGCATCCTCGTCCGTGCGGGGCAGAAGGTCGATCGCGGGCAGCTGATCGGGTACGTCGGCAACACCGGCCTGTCGACCACCCCGCACCTGCACTTCGAGCTGCGCCTCAACGGCACGCCCGTCAACCCGGTGCGCTACGTGCCCTGATGGGGCCACCCCCTATGCTGGGCGACACTCTCGCTTGTGAAGGAGCACCCGGCCATGCCGCGACCCGAGGGGCGCATCCTCGTCGCCCAGAACAAGAAGGCCCGCCACGACTACCACATCGGTGACCGTGTCGAGGCCGGGATCGTGCTGCTCGGCACCGAGGTGAAGTCACTGCGGGCGGGCCGCGCCTCCCTCGTGGACGGGTTCGCCACCATCGACGACGGCGAGGTGTGGCTGCGCCAGGTCAACATTCCCGAGTACAAGTTCGGCACGCACCACCACGGCCCGCTGCGCAACCGCAAGCTGCTCCTGCACCGCCGGGAGATCGCCAAGCTCGAGAAGGAGATCGCCAACTCGGGCCGGACGCTCGTGCCCCTGTCGATCTACTTCAACGATGGCTACGCCAAGGTCGAGATCGCCGTCGCCACCGGCAAGAAGGACTGGGACAAGCGCCAGACCATCGCCGAGCGGGACGCCAACCGCGAGGCCCAGCGAGCCCTGTCCGTCCGCAACAAGGGGAGGCGCTGACGTGAGCCGGGGCGTCCGACGGCTGGTGGCCGGTCTGGCCGCCTTCGTGGCAGCCCTCGCGTTCGTCCTCGGCGTGGCGACGCCCGCACACGCGGCGTCCGACACCTATGACCGCTTCGACGTCGACTACGCCGTCACGCCCGACGGCGTGCTGCAGGTGCGCGAGACGATCGTGCTGCGGTTCGGCCCCAACTCGGGGCGGCGTGGGTACGAGCGCTACCTGGTGACGCGCGAACGCTTCGACGATGACCAGGACATGCTCTACCAGGTCGACAACATCCGGGTCAGCAGCCCGAGCGACGTATCGACGGCCTTCCAGGTCACCAACTACTCGAACACGCCGCGCGAGTCCACGATCCGCATCCGCATCGGGGACGCCAACCGTCGCATCACCGCCCCCACGGCGACGTACGTGATCTCCTACGACGTCCGGGGCGCCCTGCGCACACCCGAGGAGACCAACAAGCCCGAGTTGTACTGGGACGTGACGGGCTCCACCATGGGCGCGATCCGGTCCTCGACCGTGCGCGTCACGGTGCCGGGGGACGCCTTGGGTGCCGTGTGCTGGATGGGTCCGCCCCGCTCCACCGCAGTGTGCGACAAAGCAGCCACCAGCGGTGACACCGCCACGTTCACCCAGCCCGATGGCATCCCCGAGGGCAGCCTGCTGACGATCGGCGTCCAGATGGACCCGGCCGCCGTCTCCAACGCCACCCCCATCCGCGTCGAGCGGGGGGACGCCGAGCAGCTCCGCTCCGAGCGCGTCATGCAGGGAGCTGGTGCGGCCGCGGCGGTGGGCATCCCCCTGGTGGGGTGGTTGTACTACCGGCGCCGGGGCCACGACGAGCGGTACGCCGGCGTCCCGCCCGGCACGGTGCCGCTGGCCGGTCAGGCCACCAAGGTCGAGCGCAACGACCCGAAGATCCCCGTCCCGGTGGCGTTCTCGCCGCCCAAGCTCCCGCTGACGTATGCGGGTTTCCTGCTCGATGGGCGGTATCGCACCGAGCACCTGACCGCGACCTTGGTCGGCCTGGCCACGCACGGGGCGATCCAGCTGCAGACCGATCCCCGGCCCGAGGCCGAGCTGCGCGACCCCCGCAAGGCGCCCGACGACCCCAGCCGCATCCTGCTCAACGAGTTGTTCGCCGGACGCCGCAGCACCGTCCGGCTGGACCGTGCGGGCCAACTGGCCGAGGCGTCCGACGAGCTGGAGAAGGACGCGCGCGCCGTCGCGATGGGCAACCAGTGGTTCCGCGGGGTGGCGCGCGGGCGCAAGAGCTTCTCGATCATGGGCGTGCTCTGGATGGTGATGTTCGGCGCGTTCTTCTTCGACGTGCGCGCGCTGTCGGGCATGGGCTGGTTCGTGGTGCCGGCCTCGATCGCCCTTATCATCACCCTCATCGTCGTGCAGACGAAGATGGCCCGTGGGCAGCGCACGGCGCTGGGAAGGGCCTGGACCGACCAGGTCGAGGGCTTCCGCACCTACATCGCCACCGCCGAGGCCGACCAGCTGCAGTTCGAGGAGGG
>CALMPQ010000346.1 GCA_937872005.1 uncultured Propioniciclava sp. | reverse complement strand
AACCCGAGGACGCCGACCCGCCGCCGGTCGACGGGGAGGTCGGCCGCACCCGTGCGCAGGGCCCGCAGCGCGGCCCGCGCGTCCTGGAGGGGCCGGGGCCACGTCTGGTAGCCGGTGGTATACCGGAGCACGGCCGCGTGGATGCCAAGCCCGTTCAGCCACTCCGCGACCGGTTCGCCCTCGTGGGGTGCCAAGCGGGCGCAGGCGCCCCCGGGCAGGACGAGAACGGTCGGGGCGACGTCGTCGCCGGCGGGGTGGAGGGTCCAGTCCAAGGCCATGGACCCATCCTGCCGCACGGCGCGTTCGTCGCCCCGACCGGGTGTCGGCGTCAGCAGCAGCGTGTGCCGACCGTCGCCTCAGCCTCGGCGGCCCGCTGGCGCCAGAAGTCCCGGGCCGTCAGGGGCTCGTGGCCGGGGTGCTCCCGGCGGTGCCGTGCGACGTACTTGTCGTAGGCCGACGCCCCCGAGAGTTCCCCCGCCCACCAGCGGAGCGAGGTGACCCACTCCTGGATGGTTGCCGTCATGAGGTGAAGCCGTCCTCGTCGTCGTAGGCGCCCTCGATGTCCTCCTTGATCGTGTGGGCGGCGTTGGGCCGGCCGTGGATCAGGTTCGGGTCACCCACGACCGCGTACTCGGCCTCGAGCTTCTTGTCGAGTGGCGAGGCGAGCATGGTCGACGGCGCGAACAGGTTCGACTCCTGGAACGGGTCCTCCGAGGTGCGCGTGTCGCCGGTCGAGATCGTCTGCACGATCCGGATGGCGGCGGCGACCAGGATGCAGGCCACCGCGGTGACGAACACGATCGACAGCGTCCCTTGGATGAAGGAGTTGCGGATCACGGCCTCGGTGTTCGCGATGGCCGTGGCGTCGGTCAGGTTCGGCAGGGCGGCGCGGGCGTTGTTCCACTGCTGCCAGTAGCCCACGGCCGGGTCGGTGGAGAAGATCTTCTGCCACGACGCGGTGAAGGTCACGATGGTGATGATCGTGAGCGGCAGCGCGGGGATCCACGCCCACTTGAGGTAGCCCTTGCGGACCACGACCACCGTGCAGATGGTGAGCGCAACGGCCGCGATGAGCTGGTTCGCGATGCCGAACAGGGGCCACAGGGTGAAGATGCCACCGCGCGGGTCGGTGACGCCCATGAGCAGCACCGAACCCCACGACGCCACCACCACGGCGGTCGAGAGCCACGCGCCGGTCCGCCAGGACGGGTCCTTGAAGCGGCGGAACACGTTGCCCAGGGCGTCCGACAGCTGGAAGCGGGCGACGCGGGTGACGGCGTCCACGGCCGAGAGGATGAACAGCGCCTCGAACATGATCGCGAAGTGGTACCAGAAGCCCATCATCCCGGGGCCACCGCCGATGCGGTGCAGGATGTTGGCCAGGCCGACCGCGAGGGTGGGTGCGCCACCGGTGCGGGAGACGACGCTGGGCTCACCGACGTCCTCGGCGACCTTCTCGAACGCGTCGGCGCCGGTGTAGGTGACGAGGTTGTGGTTCTCGTCGAAGGACTCCCACACGGCCTGGATCTGGTTGCCGCGGGTGTCGGTGACACCGAGGTTGTCGATCGCGATGGTCGCGGCCTCGGCGATGTCGCGCGGGGTCGCGTCGGCCTGCACGGCGATCGTCGTGCCCGCCAGGTTGTCGATGGTGGCCTTCGACATGTTCATGCCGAAGTAGATGCCCTGGCTCAGCGACACGGCGGCGGCGAGCGCCATCGCGGCGACGAAGGACTCCATGAGCATGCCGGCGTAGCCGACCATGCGCACCTGCGACTCCTTCTGGATCATCTTGGGGCTCGTGCCCGAGGAGACCATCGAGTGCATGCCCGACAGGGCGCCACAGGCGATCGTGATGAACAGGAACGGGAACAGGGTGCCGGCGAAGACCGGGCCCTCGGTGTTGGAGGCGAACTCGGTGACGGCCGACATCTGGATGATGGGGCGCACCAAGATGATGCCGAGCGCCAGGACGACGATGGTGCCGACCTTCATGAACGTCGACAGGTAGTCGCGCGGGGTGAGCAGCAGCCACACCGGCAGCACAGCGGCGAAGAAGCCGTAGATGACGATGGCGATGACCAGCGTGGTCGGGCTGAGGTGGAGGAACTCACCGAACGGGCCCTCGGCGACGTAGCGGCCACCGACGATGGCGCCCATGAGGGCGACGAAGCCGATGATCGAGACGACGGTGATGTTGCCTGGTTGGACGAACCGCAACCACAGCCCCATCACCAGTGCGATCGGGATGGTCATGCCAACCGCGAACACGCCCCACGGGCTCTCGGCGAGGGCGTTGACGCAAATCATGGCGAGCACCGCGAGCACGATCATCAGCATGACGAACACGATGACGAGCGCGATGGTGCCGCCGATCTTGCCGATCTCGTCGATGGCCATCTGGCCGAGCGAGCGGCCACCGCGACGCATCGAGAAGAACAGCACGAGCATGTCCTGGACGGCACCGGCGATGAGCACGCCGAAGATGATCCACAGGGTGCCGGGCAGGTAGCCCATCTGCGCGGCGAGCACCGGGCCGACCAGCGGGCCCGCGCCGGCGATGGCGGCGAAGTGGTGGCCGTAGAGAACCACGCGGTGCGTCGGCTCGAAGTCGCGGCCGTTGTTGACGCGCTCGGCCGGGGTGGCGTTCCTGTCGTTCGGCCGCATGATCGTGCGCTGGATGTACAGCGCGTAGAAGCGGTAGCCGATCGCGTAGGTGCACACCGAGGCGACGACGAACCAGATGGTGTTGACCTGCTCACCGCGGACGATGGCCAGCATCGTCCAGCCCAAGCCGCCCAACAGGGCGATGGCGACCCAGATCGCGACCTTGGCGGGCGTCCACGTGGTGTGGGGCTTCACCCCGACCGGGACGCCGGCCTTGTTGCGGATGATGAGTTTCTCTTCTTCAGGTGAGTACTCGGGGATCTTCTCCACCACGGAATTGCTCATTGTCGGGTCCCTTCTTCGGGGGGAAAGGAGGTTTCGCCGCACTCGGGAGGGCGGGACGGCGATGCCCCCGCGATGACCATAAGCCTGAACGCTCGGCCGAGGGGAGACCCGATGACCAATTGGCGCTTGTGGCGTGGTGAGACCCTCAACCGTCAGGTCAGACCCAGCGTAGCCACCTGCCGGTCGAGCAGTGCTGTGAAGAGGGCGTCCGCGGGGTCGGCCGTCCCGACGAAGTGGCCGCCGAGTTCGAGACCCAGGAAGCCGACCAGCGCGGCGAGTTCGGCCAGGACGGCGCCGGTGCCGGCGGGGTTCGGCGCGGGGACGCCGACCTGGCCCGACACCGTGCGCAGTTGCCGGCGCAGGGTGGGGGTGTCGAACGCGGGCACGGGGCGTCCCCCGCCGACCGCGAGGGAGTGCGCGGCGACGGCCGCGGCGGCCGGGATGGTCTCGGGGGGTGCCTGGTAGTCGGGAATCGGCGTGCCGTAGACCAGATGGAACTCGTGCGGCACCGCACCCGCCCAGCCGCGGAAGGCGTCGGCGAGCGCCCGCCACCGCTGCGCCGGGGGGTCCTCGGGCACGGCGCCCAGCGTGGTGGCGAGGCGTTCGTAGCTCTCGACGATCATGCGGGTCAGCAGGGCCTCGCGGGTGGGGAAGTAGCGGTACAGCGCCGAGGACACCAGCCCGAGCTCGCGCGCGACCGCGCGCATCGACAAGCCCACGCCGCCGTGCTCGGCGACCTGGCGTCGCGCCTCGGCGAGGATCTCCGCCGTCGTGCGGGCGAACCGTCGTTCCGGCGACGGATGCCGGGC
>CALMPQ010000345.1 GCA_937872005.1 uncultured Propioniciclava sp. | reverse complement strand
TTCCCACCCGCCGCAATGGGCGGACACCCTAAGGTGAACGGCATGCGCCAGCCCACGCTCCAGGTTCGTAGCAAGCAGCTCATCGAGGTCGACGGCCTCCGGTTCAAGGACCTCAACGGCAACGGGGAACTCGACCCCTACGAGGACTGGCGCCTCACCCCCGCCGAGCGGGCGGCCGACCTCGTCGCGCGCATGGAGACCGACGAGAAGGTCGGCATGATGCTGATCAACACCCGCTTCACCGGCTACGGGGTGCCCGAGGGGGAGGAGACGTCGGCCGACGGCGTCCTCGACGAGCGGACGATCGAGGCGGGCACGTCGATCTTCGCCACCCGCAAGGTGTTCCCGACGACGCACACGATCCAGCAGATGCACCTGCGCCACTTCATCCTGCGCGACAACTACTCCCCATCACAGCTGGCGGCGTGGAACAACGCGATGAACGAGGTCGCCGAAGCCTCACGGCTGGGCATCCCGACGCTCGCGGCGTCCAACTCGCGCAACGAGAACGGCGAGGTCGTGTTCGGCATGAACGACTCGGTCGGAATCTTCTCGACGTTCCCGGCGACGATGGGCATCGCGGCGGCGATCCTGGGCGACAAGGCGGCCGGGGGCGACGCGTCCCTGGCTTCGGAGTTCGCGGCCGCGGTGCGCGCCGAGTGGCTCGCCGCGGGCATCCGCAAGGGCTACATGTACATGGCCGACGTGGTCACCGACCCGCGCTGGCAGCGCATCTACGGCACGTTCGGCGAGGACCCCGAGCTGATCTCCGAGATCGTCGAGCGGCTCGTGGCGGGCCTGCAGGGCGATGAGCTGGGCCCCGACAGCATCGCCACCACGATGAAGCACTTCCCGGGCGGCGGTGCGCGCGAGAACGGCTTCGACCCCCACTACGCCGAGGGCAAGTGGAACTGCTACCCGACGCCGGGCAGCTTCGAGAAGTACCACCTGCCGCCGTTCCGGGCCGCGGTGAGGACATCGTCGTTCATGCCCTACTACTCGGCCCCCTCGATCAAGAAGTCGTCGTGGCAGTCGGTCGACGGCATCGACATCCCGTACGAGGAGGTCGGCTTCGCGTTCAACCACTACATCCTCAACGACCTCCTCCGCGGGCAGCTGGGCTTCACCGGCTACATCAACTCCGACTCGGGCATCACCGACAACATGTGCTGGGGCGTGGAGGAGCTGTCGATCCCCGAGCGCTTCGCGAAGGCGATCAACGCGGGCACCGACATCGTCGCCGACTCCAACAACATCGCCGACCTGCGCGCGGCCATCGACGCCGGGTGGATCTCGCCGGCCCGGGTCGACGCGGCCTGCCGGGCGCTGCTGGAGGAGATGTTCACCCTCGGCCTGTTCGACGAGAAGACCTACGTGGACGCCGACGCTGCGGACGCCGCGGTGAAGGCCTCCGCAGGGTGGGAGCTGGCCGAGCAGACCCACCGCAAGTCGGTGGTCGTGCTGAAGAACTCGGGCAGCGTCCTGCCCCTGGCTCAGGGCTCGTCGGTCTACGTGGAGGTGTTCCACAAGGACCCGCGCCAGTCGGCGGCCAAGACCGCCACGGCGCGCGAGCAGGCGCGGCAGAGTGCTGCGATCGAGTTGGTCGAGGTGCCCGAGGCGGCCGACGCCCTCTACCTCATCCTCGACCCGCAGTCGGGCCACTACTTCAACGCGACCCCCGGCCTGCTCGAGCTCACGCTCTGCGAGGACCGCATGCTGCGCGCGCTCAATGGCGACTGGTACACCGAGACGACGCTCACCGGCGTCCGCCGGGTCAGGGAGATGGCGCAGGCGGCCCGTGAGCGCGGTCAAAAGGTGGTCATCTCGATCAACGTCTCCCTGCCGTGGATCCTGGACGACGTCGAGCCGCTCGCCGACGCGATGGTGGCGTCCTTCTCGACGTTCTACGACGCCCAGTACGACGTGATCACCGGGGTCGCCGCGCCGCACGGCAGGCTGCCGATCACGCTGCCGGCGTCCGAGGCCGTGCTCGCGGTGGACGCCGACGGCCAGTGCGTCTCGCCCAACGACGTGCCGGGCTACGACAAGGAGCAGTACATGCCCGAGGGCCTCACCTACGCCTACACCGACGCCGACGGCAACGTCTGGCGGTTGGGGCACGGCCTGACCTACTAGGCTGCGTCGGCATGGCACGACTCGACGCCTGGCTGTGGGCGGTGCGCCTCTACAAGACCCGGTCGGAGGCGACCGCCGGGGTGCGCGGCGGGCACGTGCGCGTCAACGACAAGCCGGCCAAACCCGCCCAGCTCGTGGTGACCGGCGACACGGTCCGGGTGCGCCGGGCCGACGAGGAGCGGATCGTCGAGGTGGTCGACCCGACGCTGGTCAAGCGCGTCGGGGCAGGCATCGCTCAGCAGGCCTACCTCGATCACACGCCCGCGAAGCCGCCGCCGATCCCCGAGATGGTGGGCAGGGTGGCCGTACGCGACCGGGGAGCGGGGCGTCCGACCAAGCGGGAACGCCGGGTGACGGACGCGTTCCGGGGGCGCGGCTGAGCGTGGCGAATCTCCAATCCTGGGCCGGCAAATCTCCACGTTGGGGATGGTGAATCTTCGAGCCGGGGAGGCGCTGTGGCGGCACGGGGTGACGCAGGCATGACCCGGTAGACTCCAACGGTCCACTGACGCCCTGCTCGAACCGGAGATCACCATGGCCATCCCGTCCTTCGTCGACCGCGCCACGCTGCGCGTGTCCGGTGGCAACGGCGGCCACGGCTGCGTGTCCGTGCACCGCGAGAAGTTCAAGCCACTCGGTGGCCCCGACGGGGGCAACGGCGGCGACGGGGGCTCGGTCGTGCTCCGCGTCGACCTCGGCCTGACCACGCTCGTCGACTACCACCGCCAGTCGCAGCGGCGCGCCACCAACGGCCAGCCCGGCGAGGGTGACCACCGCCGCGGCTCCAACGGTGACGACATCGTGCTGGCCGTGCCCGAGGGCACCGTCGTCACCGATGCCGACACCGGCGAGGTGCTCGCCGACCTCGTCGGTGAGGGTGCCGAGGCCACCATCGCCGCCGGCGGCAAGGGCGGCTTGGGGAACGCCGCGCTGGCGACCACCGCGCGCAAGGCCCCCGGTTTCGCCCTGCTGGGTGAGGAGGGCGAGCAGCGCACGATCACGCTCGAGCTCAAGGTGCTGGCCGACGTCGGGCTGGTCGGCTTCCCGAGCGCCGGCAAGAGCTCGCTCATCGCCGCCATCTCCCGCGCCCGGCCGAAGATCGCCGACTACCCGTTCACCACGCTGGTGCCCAACCTGGGTGTCGTCGTCGCGGGGGACACCACCTACACCGTCGCCGATGTGCCCGGCCTGATCGAGGGGGCGTCCGAGGGGCGCGGGCTGGGCTTCGACTTCCTGCGCCACATCGAGCGCTGCCAGGCGATCGTGCACGTGATCGACTGTGCCACCTACGAGCCGGGCCGTGACCCGGTGACCGACCTCGACATCATCGAGGGCGAGTTGGCCGCCCACGGCGGTCTCGAGGACCGGCCCCGCCTCATCGCGCTCAACAAGGTCGACATCCCCGATGCCGCCGAGCTGGCCGACCTCGTCGCGCCCGAGCTGGAGGCGCGCGGCCTGAAGGTGTTCCGCATCTCGACCAAGTCGGGGGAGGGGTTGCAGGGCCTGACGTTCGCGATGGCCGCGCTGGTCCGTGAGCGTCGCGAGGCCGCTCCTGCCGCGGCACCGCAGCGCATCGTGATCCGCCCCGAGCCGGTCGCCGGGGGTCCCGAGTTCACCGTCCGCCAGATGGGCGACGGTGCGGGCGGCTTCGTGTGGCGCGTCGAGGGGACCAAGCCCGAGCGCTGGGTCAAGCAGACCGACTTCACCAACGCCGAGGCCGTCGGCTACCTCGCCGACCGGTTCGCCCGCCTCGGCATCGAGGACGAACTCCTCCGGCTCGGTGCGCGCGAGGGCGACGCGGTCGCCATCGGCGCGGGCAGCGACCCGGTCGTGTTCGAGTTCGCGCCGCAGATCCAGTCCGGCGCCGAGTTGTTGACGCGGCGCGGCGACGACGAGCGCCTGCACAGCGAGCGGCCCTCGGTCATCCGCCGCCGCGAGATGGACGCCGAGTACCACGCCGCCAAGGCCGAGGCCGAGGGCAAGCCGCGCGACCCGAAGCAGAGCTGGCGGGCGGCGTCCGACGAGGAGGACGACTGGTGAGTGCCGCCATCCGGCGCTCGGTCGAACAGGCGCGGCGGATCGTGGTGAAGGTGGGCTCGTCCTCGCTCACCGACGCCCGCGGCCGCATCGACATGGCGCAGATGAACGCCCTCGTGGACGCCATCGCCGCGGCCCGGGCGTCCGGCCGGGAGGTGGTCGTGGTCAGCTCCGGCGCCGTCGCGGCGGGGCTGGACCCGCTCGGGATGCGGGCGCGCCCGCGCGACCTCGCCACCCGGCAGGCGGCGGCGTCGGTGGGGCAGGGCATCCTGCTGGCGCGGTACACCTCGCTGTTCGCGGCGCACGGGCTGACGGTCGGCCAGGTGCTGCTGACGGTCGAGGACATCTCGCGGCAGACCTCGTACGCCAACGCGTTGCGCACGTTCACCCGGCTGCTCGAGCTGGGTGCCGTCCCGGTGGTCAACGAGAACGACACCGTCGCGACCAACGAGCTGAGGTTCGGCGACAACGACCGGTTGGCGGCGCTCGTGGCCCACGTGGTGCAGGCCGACGCGTTGTTCCTGCTGTCGGATGTCGACGCGCTCTACACCGACCACCCGTCGCGCCCGGGCGCGCGCATGATCACCGACGTGCCCGAGGTCGACGACCTCGTCGTCGACACCTCCCGCGGCGGCTCGCACATCGGCACGGGCGGCATGGCCACCAAGCTCGAGGCGGCGCGGATCGCGACGCACGCGGGCGTCACGACGGTGCTGGCGTCCGCCACCGCCGTGGCGGGGGCGCTGGCGGGTGAGCCGGTGGGGACGTTGTTCCACCCCTCGGGGCGCCGACGGTCGCGGAAGATG